>CAYTWU010000018.1:0-25669 GCA_964442175.1 uncultured Rubrivivax sp. | reverse complement strand
CTGCGGCCCATCCTGATGACCTCGCTGGCCTTTGTGATGGGTGTGCTGCCGCTGGCGCTGGCCAGCGGGGCCGGATCGGGCTCGCAGCAGGCCATCGGCTTTGGCGTGCTGGGCGGCATGGTCAGCGCCACCGTGCTGGGCATCTTCTTCGTGCCGTTGTTCTACCTGTGGGTGAAGACGCTGTTCTCGCGCCGCGCCGCAGCACCGGGGGCCGCCGCATGAACAGGGTGCTGCCCCTCGTGATGGCCCTGGCCGGTTGCGGCAGCCTGGTGCCGCCGGCCGACAGCCCGAACGCGCCGCTGCGCGACAGCTTCCGCACCGGCGGCCCCGTCGCCGAGCCGCCGCTGGCCAGCGCCACCGAAGCCCAGGCCTGGGACGGCTTTTTTGCCGATGAGCGCCTGCAGCGCGTGGTGGCCCTGGCGCTGGACCAGAACCGCACGCTGCGCGCCAGCCTGGCCGCGGTGGACCGCGCCCGCGCCCAGTACGGCGTGAGCCGCAGCGCGCGCTGGCCCGAGCTGGAGGCCAGCGCCACGGCCAGCCGGCAGCGCAGCGCCGGCAACACCAGCGGCAGCGCCAGCGTCAGCCTGGGTTTGGCCGCCTGGGAGATCGATTTGTTCAACCGCGTCGGCAGCCTGGAAGGTGCCGCGCTGGCGCGGGTGCTGGCCCAGGCGCACACCCAGCGCAGCGCCCGGCTGAGTCTGGTCGCAGAAGTGACCGAGGCCTGGCTGACGCTGGCCGCCGAGCGCCAGCGCCTGGTGCTGGCCGAGGCCTTGCGCGACAGCCAGCAGCGCACGCTGGCGCTCACCGAGCGCCAGGCCGAGCTGGGTGCGGCCTCGGGCCTGCAGCGGGCGCGCGCGCAGACGGCTTTCCAGGCCGCGCGGGGCGAAGCTGCGCGCAGCGCCAGCGCCGTGCAGCAGGTGCGGCTGGCGCTGGAGCTGCTGGCCGGCCAACCGCTGCCCGACAGCCTGCTGCCGCCGGCACAGCCCGGCCAGGCCAGCGCCCTGCCCGACCTGCCCGCCGGCCTGCCGGCCACGGTGCTGCTGCAACGGCCCGATCTGCAGGCGGCTGAACAGACGCTGCAGGCGGCAGCCTTCGACGTCAGCGCGGCCCGCGCCGCCCGCTTTCCGCGGCTGACGCTCACGGCCAACGCCGGCACGCGCAGCAGCGAGCTGGACGGGCTCTTCAGCAGCGGCAGCAGCTTCTGGAACCTGGTGCCGACGCTGGACCTGGCGATCTTCGACGCCGGCGCACGCGAGGCCCAGGTGGCGGTGAGCGAAGCCACCCGCCGCCAGGCCCTGGCCCAGTACGAAGGCGCGCTGCAGGCCGCCTTCCGCGACGTGGCCGACGCGCTGGCCGTGCGCGACAGCCTGGCCGAGCGCCTGGCCGCGCAACAGGCCCAGCTGCAGGCGGCCGAGCGCACGCTGGCGCTGTCGGAGCAGAGCTACCGCCTGGGCAGCGCCAGCCAGCTGGAGCTGCTGGACGCGCAACGCCAGCTGGCCACCGCGCAGCAGGGCCTGGTCAGCCTGCGTCTGACGGAGCAGGTGAACCGGGTGGACCTGCTCCGGGCCCTGGGCGGCCGCTGGCGGCCGTGACCGCTGCCGCGGGCTGCAGGTGCAGCGCCAGCTGCGGCCAGCCGGCCTGACAGCGCGCCACATCACCCGCGACCGCCGCAGCCTCCAGTTCACGCGCCACGGCCGCGCCGGCGGCATCGCCCAGCAGGTCCAGCACGGCCTTCAGGCTGTGCGCCAGGCGCTGCAGGCCGGGCCCATCGGCGGCGGCACACAGGCGTTCGCCTTCGGCCCTGTCCTCGGCCCATTGCCGGTGCACCTGGGCGCGGAAGTCGGCGAACAGCCGCTCGTCACCGCCAAACTTGTCGGCCAGGGCCTGCTGTTCGGCGGCGGTCCAGCTTGTCGCCAATGGCGCCGCTGAAGCGCTGGCCGTCGCCGCCGGCAGCGCGCCCAGCGCGTCCCGCACACAGTCTTCCAGCGTCTGCAACGAGACGGGCTTGGACAGCTCGCGCCAGACGTCCAGCCCCACCAGGCGCGCGCGGTTGTCGGCGTTCAGCCCGGCGCTGAAGACCACCAGCCGCGCACCGGCGCGCAGCGCCGGCTCGGCGACCAGGCTGGCCAGCAGGTCGAAGCCGCTTTCGCCGGGCATCATCAGGTCGGTGATCAGCAACACGGCCGGGCCCTCGCGCAGGGCCTGACGCGCCGCCGCCGCGCCGTCGCAGGCGATGAGCTCGATGGGCAGGTCTTCGAGCGCCATCTCGGCCAGGCGGCGGATGGTGGTGTCGTCGTCGACGAACACCACGCGGGGGCGGGTGCCTGATCCGGTCTCGGGTGCAGCGCTCATGGCCGCGTCGCCGCCAGCGCGGTGGTCAGCAGCGCGGGCAGGTCCACCGCCAGACGCGGCTTGTGCACCACCGGCAGGCCCTCCAGCGCCAGGGCATAGGGCGCCAGCGCCGCGCCTTCAAGCGCCGTCACCACGATGAGCCGGCTGCGTGCAAACGCCGCGTGGGAGCGCAGGCTGGTGATCAGCGTCGCGCCGTCGATGCCGGGCAGCAGGATGTCGACCAGCAGCACCTCGGGTTCCAGCCGGCCGGCCATGGCCAGGCCGGCAATGCCGTCGTCGGCCAGGTGCAGGTCCACCTCGGGGAACCGGCTCTTCAGCAGCAGGCTGACCAGGGTCTGGAAGTGGCGCGAGTCCTCGATCAGCAGCACGCGCGGGCGGGCAGTGGTGGGCGGCGCCGGGTCGGGCGGTGGGGCGGCCGGCGAACGCTGGCGCCCAGCCAGCCAGGCGTCCACCGAGGCCCGGCGGATGCGGCGGTGGCCGCCCGGGGTCTTCCAGGCCTGCAGCTCGCCACGGTCCACCATCAGCTGCACCGAGCGCACGGCCATGCCCAGCAGGCGCGCCACCTCGACGGTGCTGCAGTCCGCGTCCCGCGTGGGTGGGGGCGGGGTGGCGGTGAGGGTCTGCTCGGGCATGTGTGTGATTCTGCCGTTATTTCGCGTCCAGTGTCATATTGAATTGATCATTTTTATCATTTCATGGACACTGCGTGCCAACACACCGCTGCCCTGCCCTGAGCCCCGCCATGCACAAGATCTTGATCGTTGAAGACCACGCCGACATCCGGCGGCTGATCCGCATGACGCTGGAGTTCGAGGCGATGGAGATCCGCGAGGTCGGCGATGCCGATGGCGGTTTGGCCCTGGCGCGCAGCTGGCAGCCGGACCTGATGCTGCTGGACGTGATGATGCCGGGCTCGATGAACGGCCTGGACCTGTGCCGCACGGTTCGCGCCGACCCCGCGCTGCGCCACGTGCCGGTGTTGATGCTGTCGGCCTGCGGCCACGCCGGGGACCGCCAGGCCGGCCTGGACGCGGGGGCCCATGCCTACCTCGTCAAACCCTTCAGCCCGATGCAGTTGCTGGACATGGCCACCCGGCTGGTCGGCACCGCCGCCTGATCACCATGGGTGCTGGACAAACCTTGCCCGGCCTGGGGGCCGATCTGGGCGCCGACCTCGGTGGCCAGTGTTTCAGCGACGCCGCCAGCGCGCAGATGGAACGCCTGGTGCTGGACTTCGGCCGCATGTACCAGGAGCGCAACGAGGCGCTGCGCGAGGTGGCGCTGGCCCACCACGACGCGCTGCTGCGGCTGTCGCGCGCCGCCGAGCTGCGCGACGACGACACCGGCGTGCACATCGTGCGCATGGGCTTCCTGGCCGGCGCGCTGGCGCAGCGCCTGGGCCAGCCGGCGCACTGGGCCCTGCTGCTGCGCCAGGCCGCGCCGATGCATGACATCGGCAAGATCGGCGTGCCCGATGGTGTGCTCAAAAAACCTGGCCGCCTGACGGACGAAGAACGTGCCACGATGAACCAGCACCCGCGCATCGGCGCCGAGATCCTGGGCCGCTCGCGCATCCCGCTGTTCCAGCTGGCCGCAGAGGCGGCGCTGACGCACCACGAGCGCTGGGACGGCAGCGGTTACCCGGCCGGCCTGGCGGGCGCCGACATCCCGCTGTCGGGCCGCATCGTGGCGGTGGTGGACTTCTTCGACGCGCTGACCATGGACCGTTGCTACCGCCCGGCCTTCGACGACAGCAGCGCGCTGCAGATGCTGGCGGAACAGCGCGGCGTGGCCTTCGACCCGGCCGTCGTCGACACCTTCCTGGCCCACGCCGCCGAGATGGTGGCCGTGCGCGACCAGGTGAACCAGCAAGGCCTGGGCGTGGACGACCTGTCCCGGCCTGACGCGATCAAGCTGCCCCCTTTGTCTGCCGATACACCCCCCGAAAACCCCTGCGAGGCCCCCTGATGAAACGCCCCCTGCCTGCCCTGGCGCTGTTGGCCGCCCTGCTGACCACGTCCACCCAAGCCGCCGCCACCTCCCCGGTGCTGGAGCGTGTGCGCGCCAGCGGCACGGTGCGCGTGTGCATCTGGCCCGACTACTACGGCGTCAGCCTGCGCAGCCCGCGCACCCAGACCCTGGTGGGCATCGACATCGACCTCTCGGCCGAGTTCGCGCGCGACCAGAAGCTCAAGCTGGCCTACGTGGACTCGTCGTTTGCCACCCTGGTCGCCGACCTGGAAGGCGACCGCTGCGACGTGGCCATGTTTGCCATCGGCATGCTGCCCCAGCGCATGGAGCGGCTGCGTTTCACGCGGCCCTACATGGCCAGCGACATCTACGCGGTCACCACCAAGGCCAACCGCGTGGTGCAGCGTTGGGAGGACATCGACAAACCCGGCGTCGCCGTGGCGGTGCAGGCCGGCACCTTCATGGAGCCGGTGATGGCCACTGCGCTCAAGCAGGCGCGGCTGGCCCGCATCAGCCCGCCGGCCACGCGCGAGCGCGAGCTCGAGGCCGGCCGCGTGGACGTCTTCATGACCGATTACCCCTACAGCCGCCGCCTGCTGGACAACGCCGACTGGGCGCGCCTGATCTCGCCGCCCCAGCCCTTCCACGTGCTGCCTTACGCCTACGCCGTGAAGCCGGGCGACGACACCTGGCTGGCCGAGGTGGACAACTTCGTCGCGCGCATCCAGCGCGACGGCCGGCTGGAGGCCGCGGCCCAGAAACACGGCCTGTCGGCCATCGTGCGCCTGAAGTGATGCTGCTGCGGCCGCTCGGCGCCGCCCGCACCGGGCCCCGGGCGTCGTACCGGGCCGTGGTGCTGGCCGGCGGCCTGGCCGCGCTGGCCGTGGCCGCGGTGTTGCTGACGCTGGGCCTGCTGCAACGGCAGGCGCACCTGGAGCGGGTGCAGGACCACACGGTGCTGATGGCGCGGGTGTTTGCCGAACATGCCACCCGCAGCATCGACGCCGCCGCGCTGGCCGCCACCACGCTGAACGAACAACTCGCCCGCAGCGGCGTACCCGACGCACCCGAGCTGCGCGCCGCGCTGGCGCAGACCCTGGTCAACCTGCCCTACCTGCGGGGCATCGGCATCCTGGACGCCCAGGGCCGCGTGATCGGCAGCGCCGACCCGGGCGACCTGGGCCTGCAGATCGACCTGGCCACCCTGGGCCCGCTGCCCACCGCCGGTGACGTGACGCTGGGCCCGTTTGTCGCCGCGCGCCGGCTGGCCGATCTGCAACTCGGCGCCTTGCAGGCCAGCGCCGTGGGCTTCCTGCCGCTGCTGAGCGTGGTGCAGCTGAGCCCGCAGCAGACGCTGATCGTGCTGCTGCAGATCAACGCCGATGCGCTGGCCAACTTCCAGCAGACCACGCTGGACGACGAGCGCATGGCCGCCGGCCTGCTGGGCTGGAACGGTGGCTTGCTGGCCGCGACGCAGGCGGTGAGCCACCCCACCGGCGCCCCGCTGACCGCACTGCCGGCTTTCACCCGCTTTCTGCCGGCGCGTGAACACGGCAGCTGGCAGGGCACCGGCCTGCGCAGCGGCGAGCAGATCGTGGCCTTCCGTGTGTCGCGCCGCTGGCCGGTGCTGGCCATGGTCGAGTTCGACGCCACCACCGAACAAGCCAGCTGGTGGCAGGACAGCCGCGGCGCGTTGGCCGTGGGCCTGGCGGTGCTGGTGTTCATCGCCGTGATGACCGGCCTGGCGGCGCGCAGCGTGCGGGCCCGCGACCGCGCACAGGCGCAGGTGGAGCGGCGCGAACGCGAGATGACCACCATCCTGCAAGGCCTGCAGGAGCTGGTGTTCCGCTGCGATGGCGAAGGCGCGCTGCAGTACGTGAACCCGGCCTGGGTGGCCCTGACGGGCCAGCCCGCCGAACACTGGACCGGGCGGCCGCTGGCCGACTGCGTGCCGGACCACAACCGCGACGCGGTGCACCAGCTGCTGGCCCCGGGCGGTGGCACCCGCCAGGCCCGGCTCGTGCTGCCAGACGCCCAGGGCCAGGCGCGCCAGTTCGAGTGCAGCATGCTGCCGATGGCCGGCCGGGGTGGCGGCTTTGTCGGCAGCGCGGTCGACATCACGGCCCGCGTGGAGGCGCAGCGCCGCCTGCAGGCCCAGCTCGCCTTCACCGAGATGCTGCTGGAAAGCAGCCCGCTGCCGATGTCGGTGATGAGCCGCGACCGGTACTACCAGATCGTCAACCGCGCGTGGGAGGGGTTCACCGGCCGGGCCCGTGCCGAGGTCATCGGCCGCGCCGTGGGCGTGCACCTGCCGGCGGCCGAGCGGGGGCCTCACGAAGAGGCCGACGCGCGGGTCTACGCCACCCGCGAGCCGGTGCGCTACGACGCGCAGGTGCCCCATGCCGACGGCTCGCTGCGCGACGTGGTCATCGAAAAACGTGCGCTGCCGGGCGACGACGGCGAGGCTGTCGGCATCCTGGCGGTGATCATCGACGTCACCGAGTTCCGCGCCGCCGAGCGCGCCACGCGCGAGGCCCGCGACGTGGCGGAAGAAGCGTCGCGCGCCAAGTCGGAGTTCATCGCCAACATCAGCCACGAGCTGCGCACGCCGCTGCAATCCATCATCGGCTTCTCCGAACTGGGCCTGCGCCGCACGGGCGACCCCGCACGGCTGGCCGCGATGTTCGGCGACATCCACGCCTCGGGCCACCGCATGCTGGCCCTGGTGAACGACCTGCTGGACGTGGCCCGCATCGAGAGCAGCGTCGGCACCATCCACCTGGAGCGGGCCGACCTGCGCCCGCTGGTGCGCGAGGTGCTGCGCGAGCTGCAGCCCCAGGCCGGCGAGCGCCAGCTCAGCCTGCAGGATGCCCTGCCCGACACGACCATGGGCGCACGCGTGGACCCGGCGCGCTTCCAGCAGGTGGTGCGCAACGTGCTGGCCAACGCCATCCGCTTCTCGCCGCCTGGCGGCCAGATCGACGTGACCGCGGGCAGCAGCGACAGCGGCACCTGGCGGCTGCAGATCGCCGACCGCGGGCCCGGCATCCCGGAGGCCGAACTGGAGAAGATCTTCGAGGCCTTCGTGCAGAGCAGCCGCACCAAGGACGGCTCGGGTGGCACCGGCCTGGGCCTGGCCATCTGCCGCACCATCCTGCAGGCCCACGGCGGGCACATCTGCGCCAGGCACCGCGAAGGCGGCGGCTCGGTGTTTCAGATCGAACTGCCGATGCGTGGCAACGGCGAAACCGGGCCGGCCCCGCTGGTGTCCACCGGCGTTTGACAGCCTGGTGCGCCTATTTTTTGGGCGTGGGCTTGCGGATCAGCGTGCGCTGGAACCAGGCCTCGTTCATGCGGGCCAGAAACGGCGCCCCGAGTGGCACGCCGGATTTGTCGCCCAGCACGGCTTCCATGCCGCAGCGCGGGCACAGCGCCGTCTGGTTGGCGATGGCCTTGGGGTCGTCCAGGTTGTCCATGGTCAGGCCCGTCCAGGCCACCACCTCTTCGGCCGGGAACAGCTGCACACAACTGCAGCAGCCGCACCAGGTGCTGGCCTCGATCTGCGCGTGGTTGTTCGTGGTGTACCGGTAGGCGGCGAGCAGTTCGTTCATGGTGGGGCGGCCGGTTCGGTGTCTGGCAAGCGCCAATGGTACAAACTCGGCCGCCTCTTGCGCAGGACGTCAACGCGTCGCCGGCCCGCCATCGCCCGGCGCAGGCTGCCCGTGCAGGCGCCGCAGTTCGGCCTGCGCCACGTCCAGGCGCACCGTGCCCCGTTCGACCAGGGCGCGGGCTACCTGCTGGACCTCATCACCCACGGCGCCCGCCATCAGGGCGATGTTCTGTGCATGCAAGGCCATGTGGCCTTTCTGGATGCCGGTGGTGGCCAGCGCCTTCATCGCCGAGAAGTTCTGCGCCAGGCCCACGGCCGCGATCACCCGCGCCAGCTCTTCGGCCGATTGCACACCCAGGATCTTCAGGCCCAGCTTGGCCGTGGGGTGCAGCTTGGTGGCACCGCCCACCAGGCCCACGGCCATCGGCACCTCGATGCTGCCGGCCAGATCGCCTTCGGCGGTGACTTCCCAGCGTGTCAGGCTGCCGTAGTGGCCGCGGCGCGCGGCGTAGGCATGCGCGCCCGCCTCGACGGCCCGGGTGTCGTTGCCCGTGGCCAGCACCACGGCGCTGATGCCGTTCATGATGCCCTTGTTGTGCGTGGCCGCGCGGTAGGGGTCGGCATCGGCAAAGTGGTAGGCCGAGACCATGGCGTCGCGCACGGCCGCACCACCGATGTCCGCCAGCCGCCAGGTGCAGCGCGCACGGGCCAGGCGCCGGTCCGCCAGGTTGGAGAGGATGCGCAGGTTGGTCTGCCCGCCGGTCCATTCGGCGATGCGCGGTGCCAGCTTTTCGGCCATGGTGTTGACGGCATTGGCACCCATCGCGTCGCGTGTGTCCACCACCAGGTGGCTGATCACCATCGCGCCGCCCTGGGTCTGCACGACCCGCACCTCGAGGTCGCGGAAGCCGCCGCCCAGTTTCACCAGCACCGGGTCGCACGCGTCACACAGCACCTGGATCTCGGCCCGCCGCTCCAGGATGCGGATGCGGGCCTGTTCCGGGTCCGGCACGCCGATGAGTTGCACCTGCGCAATCATCAGCGTGCCCGACATCGAGGTCACGAAGCCGCCGTTGTCGTAACACTGGCGCGCCGCGTTGCAGACCGCCGCCACCACCGACGATTCTTCGGTGGCCATCGGGATCAGGCGGTCCACGCCGTCGATCTTCATGTTGGTGGCGATGCCGACCGGGATGTTCATCGTCCCGATCACGTTTTCGATCAGGTGGTCGGCCAGGTCCGGTGCGAGGTTGCCGGTGTTGGCCAGGTGGGCCTGTTCGGCGTCATCGAGCCCGGCAAAGCCGGCCACGGCCTGGATGCGCCCGGGGATGGCCAGTTTGTGGAAACCGCCGATGCGGCTGCTGGGTGCAGGGTGTGTCATGGTGATGGTGGGGTTGTGGCGGTCAGCGGGCCGCCATGAGCTTGGGCAGGAAGGTGACGAGGTCAGGGAAGGCGGCGCAGATCAGCAGGCCGACGACCTGCAGCCCGAAGAAGGGCAGGATGCCCCGGTAGACCGCCCCCATGCCGATGTGCGGCGGCAGCGTGCCCTTGATGTAGAACAGCGTGTAGCCGAAGGGCGGGCTGATGTAGCCCATCTGGATGGTGATGGCGTACAACACGCCGAACCAGAGCTCGTCAAAACCGAGCAGGCGCACGATGGGCAGGAACACCGGCACCGTCAGCAGGATGATGCCGAGCTCGTCGAGCACGGTGCCCAGGAACACCAGCAGCAACATCATCGCGCCCAGGATCAGCCAGCGGTTCACCTCCAGCCCCTTGATGATCTCCAGCAAGGTGTCCGCGCCGCCCAGGCCGGTGAAGATGGCCACGTAGGCCTTGGCGCCCAGCGTGATCCACAGGATCATCGAGGTGGCCTTCAGCGTGTCGATGCCGGCCTCGCGCAACATCTGCAGCCGCAGCAGGCGCTTGAAGGCCGCCGGCACCAGCGCACCCGCCACGCCGACCGCGGCCGACTCGGTGGGTGTGGCCACACCGAAGAAGATCGAACCCAGGATCAGCACGATCAGCATCGACGGGAAGACCAGGGCCTTCAGCGCCAGCAGCTTCTCCGGCCAGGACGCGCGGGGCGCATCCGGGTCCAGCGGCACCCATGCCGGTTTCAACCAGCCCACCACGACGATGTAGGCGATGTACAGGCTGGCCAGGATCAGCCCCGGCACCAGGCCGGCGATCAACATCTGGCCGATCGAGATCTGCGCCGTGACCGCGTAGACGATGGTCAGCACCGAAGGCGGGATCAGGATGCCCAGCGTGCCGGATGCGCAGATCGTGCCGAGTGCCAGCTCGGGTTTGTAGCGGCGGCGCAGCATCTCCGGCAGCGCCAGGATGCCCATCGCGGTGACGGCCGCGCCGACCACGCCCGTCATCGCTGCCATGACCACGCAGATCAGCACCGTGCCGATGGCGAGGCCGCCGCGCAGGCGGCCGAACCAGAGCTCCATCGCCTTGTAGAGGTCTTCGATGACCCCCGAGCGCTGCAGGATGCAGGCCATCAGGATGAACAGCGGGATGGCCAGCAAGGCCTCCGACTTCATCGTGTCGAAGATCTGCAGCACCAGCACGATGACAGCGCCCGGCTCCCACAGCGTCACGGTGAACAGCAGCGAGAGACCGCCCAGCACAAAGGCGATCGGCAGGCCCGTGAGCATGAACAGCGTGAGGCTGCCGAACATCAGCAGCAGGATGGTGTTGGGGCTCACAGCGCCACCTCGGTGTGCCCGGCGGCGTGGTCCGCCGGGGGCGTGAACCAGAGCCGCGTCCACTCAGCCAGGGCCTGCAGCAGCATCAGGGCCAGCGCCAGCGGCACCGCGGCCTTGACCGGCCAGATGGGCGGGTTCCAGGCCGAGAAGCTGGTCTCGCGGTAGGACCAGGCGCTCCAGGCCACCGGCACGCTGAAGTACAGCAGGATGGCGCAGAAGACGACGATGACGGGGTAGTTCAGCAGGTCCAGCCGGCGCACGCCGACGGCGCTCAGCCGCTGGCGCAACAGGTCCAGCGCCACATGGCCCTTCAGGTGCAGCAGGTACGGCCCCCCGAAGAGGAAGTACGGGCCGAACAGCAGCACGGCGAGTTCCATGCCCCAGACGGTGGGGGCATCGAAGACGTAGCGCGCCACGACTTCGTACAACATCACGGGCACCACGACGGCCATCAGCCACGCCGAGGCCTGGAACAGCCAGCGGTTGGTGGTGGTGATGGCCGAGGTGCAGGCGGACAGCCAGACGGGCATGCCGGGTTCCTCGGGTTCAGCGGGCAGGACAAGGGCCCGGCACCCGCACGGGCACCGGGCGGCGGATCACGGGCTCAGGCCAGCAGACCCAACTCCTTCATGAAGGCCACCTGGCTGTCCAGGATCTTGGTGGCCAGCGCGTCGCCCTTGGTCGCCGTGCGCCAGGCCGCCATGGCCTTGGGCCGGGCAGCCGCGATGTCGGCGGCACTGAAGCGGATGATCTCGCAGCCCTTGGCCGCGTACTTGGCCAGGACCGCGGCATCGCTGACCAGGATGTGCTGGCGCAGGGCCGACGAGACCTCACGCGCCGCGATGGCCAGCGCCGCCTTGAACTCCGGCGGCAGCTTGTCGAACGCGGCCCGGTTGGCCACGTAGGCCGTGGCCGTGGTGGGCTGGTGGAAGCCGGGCACGACCACGAACTTCGCCACCTCGGCCAGACCGGCCTCGAAGTTGGCCGTCAGGTCACCGCGGTCGGCCATGTCGATCACGCCCTTGTCCAGCGCGGAATAGACCTCGCCCGTGGGCATCGGCGTGACGGCCACCCCCATCGCGCCCATCACGGCCGACGCCAGGCCGACAAAGCGGCCCTTCTTGCCAGCCAGATCGGCCATCTTGCGAATGGGCACCTTGGAGTGCAACGGCTCCTGGCCGTACACGGTGGGCGCGATGTAATGCAGGCCCGCCGGTGCATAGGCCTGGCGCACCAGGTCCAGGCCGCCGCGCTCGTAGAACCAGGCCTCGTATTCGTCGCTCTCGGCAAAGCCGAAGGGGATGGTGCTGGTGAAGGCGAAGGCCGGGATCTTGCCGGCCTCGTAACCGTCGAAGGTCTTCATCATCTCGAAGGCCCCGCCACGCACGGCGTCGAAGGCCTGCGCCGCCGGCACGATCTGCCCGGCCGCGAACAGGTTGATCTTGAAGCGGCCCCCGGTGAGCTCGGCCACGCGGGCCACAAAACGCTCTTCGAACTTCTGCGGCGTGGTGCCACCGTCCCACAGCGCCTGCATGCGCCAGGTGACGCTGGCGCCCTGGGCCTGCACGGCCAGCGGTGCGGCCACGCCGGCGGTGGCGGCGGTGGCAAGGGCGGTCTTCAAAAGCTGGCGGCGTGCCGTTGTCGGCTGGTTCATCGTTTGTCTCCGTTGATGGGCTTGTGCCCCGACGGGGGATCGGGGCCGTGGTCGCTGCTTGGCGCCGGGGACAGTCTATTTACAAAGCGGCGCCTGCGTAGGTACAGTTAGGACACAGTTGAATCTACTGTATCCATCTTGTCGTGGAAACAGTTCCTGGAGATCGGGGCAGGCATGGTCACGCGCTCTGCAGACACCAAGGTCGAAGCCCTGACCGACAGGCTGCTGAAGGCCATCGAGCAGGAGACCCTGCCCGCCGGCAGCCGCCTGCGCTCCGTGCGCGATGCCGCGCGCAAGGAGGGGGTGGGCATCAACACCGTCGTCGAGGCCTACAACCGGCTGGTGGCCCGCGGTTATGCGCAGGCGCGGCCCGGCTCGGGCTACTACGTGCGCGAGATCCAGCGCCCGCGGGCCTCGGCACCGGCACCGCATGTGACGGCGGCGGTGGACGTGGTGTCGCTGCTGCGCGAGCAGCTGGAGCAGCAGTACGAGGTGCGGGTGGGCGATGGCCGGCCACCGGCGTCATGGATGGAAGGCTCGGAACTGGGCAGCCACCTGCGCCGCGCCCGCGCCCAGGGCCTGGCAGACATCGAACACGGCTACGGCACACCCTGGGGCTACCTGCCGCTGCGCGAAACCGTGGTGCGCCTGCTGGGCGAACGCAGCATCCAGGCCAATGCACGGCAGGTGCTGCTGACCCAGGGCGCCAACCACGCGCTGGACCTGATCGTGCGCCACCTGCTGGAGCCTGGCGACCAGGTCCTGGTTGATTCACCCGGTTATTACCCGCTGTTTGGCAAGCTGAAGCTGGCCAAGGTGGCCATGCTGGGGGTGCCACGCCTGGCCGACGGGCCCGATCTCGAGGCCCTGCAGCACCTGCTGCGCACACATCGGCCCAAGGTGTTCTTCACGCAGCCGCTGGCGCACAACCCCACCGGCAGCTCCATCAGCCTGCCCAAGGCACACAAGCTGCTGCAGCTGGCGGCCGAGTTCGATTGCCTGGTGGTGGAAGACGACCCGTTTGCCGACCTGCAGCCCGACACCGCGCCGCGCCTGGCCGCGCTGGACCAGCTGGAGCGGGTGGTCTATGTCAGCAGCTTCTCCAAGACCTTGTCGGCCGGCCTGCGCGTGGGCTACATCGCCGGCGCCGCCGAGCGCATCGCCGCCCTGTGCGACCTGAAGATGGTGACCGTGGTGTCGACCTCCGACTTCGTCGAACGTGTGGTGCACCAGCTCATCTCAGCCGGCCAGTACCGGCGGCACCTGCAGCGGCTCAAGGGCCAGTTGACCGACGCCCACCGCAGCGCCATGCGGTCCTTGAAACGCACGGGCGTGCGGGTGCACCCGGCCGACGGCGGAGGTTATTACGTCTGGATCGAACTGGGCACGGCGCTGGACGAGCTGGCCCTGGCCCGGCAGGCGGCCGCGCAAGGCATCTTCCTGGCCCCGGGCTCGGTGTTCTACCCCGACCGGCAGGCGCCCTACCCGGCCCTGCGTGTCAACGTGGCCTACGCCAGCGATCCACGCTTCCTGCGGTTTCTGCAGGCACACGCCAGCGCTTGAGCGGCAGGTCAAGCCGGGCCGTGCTGAAGCGCCGGCGAGTGTTCATCGGGCTGGCGCTCCGGCTCGGTGGTGTCGAGGATCTCGTCCAGCACCGATGTGGCGTAACAACCCGCGGGCAAGCTGAACATGAGCAGCAGCTGGTCGGCCTGCGGCCAGGCCCAGGCCAGGTCTGCCGGGCGGGCGACCAGGGCGCGGCGCTCCTGGTCCAGGCCGGCGTGTTCCAGGCCATCGCACAGGCTGGCGTGGCGTTCGGCCACGCCGTTTTCCAGCGCCTGGGCCTGGTCGCTGCTGGTCACGCGGCCACGGCCCCACAGCGGGCCCGTGGGCTGGCCTGCGGCGTCCAGCACGTCGCCAGGCAGGGTCTGGCCCCAGAGCCCCTGCTGGATGCGCAGCGCCAGCACCTCGTTGAAGACAAAGGAGCGCACCGCCGACAGGTACAGGCCCTTCTTCTTCGGGTTGCGCACGCGGATCTCGCGCGCCAGCATGGCCCGGCCCTGCTCGATGTTGCCGCCGTCTAAGCCGAAGCGCTGGGCGCCGAAGTAGTTGGGCACGCCTTGTGACGCGACGGCCTGGAGCTTGGCCTCGATGGCCACACGGTCGCCGTGCAGCTCGCGCAACAGGATGCGGAAGTGGTTGCCCTGCAGATCGCCCGGGCGCAGCTTCTTCAGATGTCGGCTCTGGCGCAGCACCTGGAACTCCGGGTGCTGCAGCTGCGTCAGGTCCGGGGTTTCTCCAGCCTTGCCGGTGGGCAAGTAGATGCTGAACCACTGGCGCGTGACGGCGTGGCGGTCCTTCAGGCCGGCGTAGCCCACGTCCCTGGCCGGCACGCCGGCGGCAGCGGCCAGCTGCTCGGCCACGAAGGCGGTGTTGGCACCGGTTTTTTCGACCTCCAGCCAGACATGTTCGCCTTCACCGGCGGGCGGCTGCAGCGGCAGCTCGGTCACGACGAAGTCTTCGTGGAGGCTCTTGAGCAGGCCACTGGCGCCGCTGGCCGGGTAGGCACGGGGCCATTGCAGCCCATCGGGGATGCGGATGTCGGTCATGCGTGTCCTGCCTGCGATGCCGTGGCCCTGGTCTGCCGCACCGCGACCCACGCCGCCGCCCCCGACAACAGCACGCAGCCCATGATGAGCGCCAGCAGCGCACCTGGCGCGGGGGCGCGCTCGACCACCAGCGCGGTGAGTGTGCTCAACACGGCGCCGATGGCCATCGACAGCGCCCCGCCCAGCCCCGCGGCCGTGCCGGCCAGCGCCGGGCGCACCGAAAGCGCGCCGGCGTTGGCACTGGGCAACGTGAGCCCATTGCCCAGGCCCACAAAGATGGTCAGACCGAACAGCGCCAACGGGTGCGACACCCCGGCCGCCACCCCGCCCAAAGCCAGTGCAATCGCCACCACCGCCACGACACGGCCTGCCAGCATCAGCACGCCCATGCCCAAGCGTTGGGCCAGCCGTGCACTGGCCGCGGCACCCACCACAAAACCGCCGGTGATGGAGCCCACGCCGATGCCCACCTCGGCCGGCGACAGGCCCCAGACCGCCATGGCCACGTAGGGCACGCCGGTGACGAACACGTAGAAGGCACCCACCGAAAACGCCATGCACAGCACAAACGACCAGTAGGGCGCCGATTGCAGCAAGGCCAGCCCATCGCCCCAGCGCGGCGGGGGCAGGCCGGGGGCACGCGTCTCGCCCATGTCGGCCCAGGCCAGCACCAGCAGCCCGGCGCCCAGCACGGCGTACAGCGCAAACACCGCGCGCCAGCCCAGGGCCACGTCCAGCAGCCCGCCCAGCATGGGCCCCAGCATCGGTGCGACAGCCATCGCAGACGCGATCAGGCTCAGCTTGGCGGCGGAGTCCACGGCCGAATACTGGTCGCGGATGACCGCGCTGGTCACCACCATGCCCGCCACGATCACGGCCTGCAGCACGCGGCAGGCCAGCAACACGGCCACGTCCTGCGCCAGCATGCAGCCCAGGGATGCCACAACAAAGAGCAGCAAGGCGCTCAGCATCACCGGCCGCCGGCCGAAACGGTCCGACAACGGGCCCAGGCCCAACTGGAACAGCGCCGACGCCAGCATGTAGCCCGACACCGCCAACGCCGTCACCGATTCACGCGCCGCCAGATCGCGTGCCATCGAGGGCAGCGACGGCAGGATCATGTTCAGGGTCAGCGCCGACAGCGCGGTCAGCAGCGTCAGGGTGAGCAGGCGGGGCGGTCGGGACGGCACCCCGGGATTCTGGCCGACCGGCAGGCGCTGCCCGTCAGAACCGGTAGCTGACGCCCAGGTTGAGTGACGTGGGTTGGTACTTCGGCTGGCCACTCAGCGTGTTGCCGGGCGTCGTGGCTTCAAAGGAGCCACTGCCCATCCGGCTCCATCGCACGTCGCCGCTGAGGCTCCAGCGGGGCGACAGGCTGTACTCGACCCCCGCGATGGCCTGCACCGCCACGCCGCCTTTGCGCGCGTACTCTTGCTCCATCCCGCCCCGATCGATGTCGACATCCAGCCCGATGACGTAGCCCAGGCCTGCGCCGATGAACGGACGCACCGTGCCCTTGGCCGGGAATCGGTAGTAGCCGTTCAGGAAGACAACCGACGAGAAGACGTTGCCGTCCACTTCGACGCCACCAATGCGATCAAGGAAGTTGCCACGCTCATCCCACGCCAGCTCGGCAGCCCATCCGTTGCTGTAGCGCTGACCGACCGCAAAACCGAAGCCGATGCCGGCGCCAAAAGAGACCTTGCCGCCCACCGATGGGCCTGCCGTTCGGGACTCCGAAAAACTTGTCGAGGCCATTGCATTCGGACCGCCGTAGACGCTGGCATAGAAGCCGGGCTCGTCTTGGGCGGTGGCAGAGAACGAAACCAGCAACGCAGCGGCTGCGATGGAGGCGGCTTGGCGCCGACAGTACGGATGGCTCATGGGGGTGATGGGGTGGCGAGGATCATCATTGATCCCCGCCTGAACTATATAGTCACTTTTAATACCGTTTGGTCTTTTTTTGCCTGACCTGCGGGTCGAAGGCGCGCAGCTGGGAACGGGTCGTCCGTGACGGCTACACGCCAGCCCTTCCAAGCCCTCACCCCGTCACCGCCCCAACCTTCCTGAACGCTCCTGGCGGCCTGCCCAACAGCCGCTGAAACGAGCGCCGCATGCGCTCGGTCTGGCCAAATCCGCAGTCTGCAGCAATGCGCTGAATCGAGGGCTGCCCACTCTCCAGCGCCGTGCGTGCGGCTTCCACGCGCAGGCGTTCGACGGCGTGCGCCGGCGTGGCGCCGGTCTCGGCGCGGAAGCAGCGCGCAAAGTGGCGCGGGCTCATGCAGGCCTGGGCTGCCATCGCGTCGACGCTGTGGTCTTCGCGCAGGTGGCGACGCACATGCTCCAGCAGCGGGCCGAAGCGGCCGTCCGGGCGCTGCAGATCCAGCAAAGGCGAGAACTGTGATTGCCCGCCGGGGCGGCGGCGCTCCACCACCAGCTGGCGCGCGGCCTCGCGGGCCAGGTCCTCGCCATGGTCGTGCGCCACCAGGGCCAGGCACAGGTCGATGCCGGCCGTCATGCCGGCGCTGGTCCACAGCTCGGGCCGGGCCTGCGGGCCGCGGCCGGTGGCGGGCTCGCGCACGTAGATGCGGTCCGGCTGCAGGCGCACGGCCGGAAACTCGCGTGCAAACTGGCCGCCGCGCGACCAGTGCGTGGTGGCGGTGCGCTGATCCAGCAGGCCGGCTGCGGCCAGCACCAGGCTGCCGCTGCAGATGCTGGCGATGCGCAGCCCGGCCCGGCTGGCGCGCTGCAGCCAGGCGATGAGCGGGGCATCGCGGCAGGCGGCGTCCACGCCGTCGCCGCCGATCACCATCACCAGGTCAATGCCGGTCAGCCGCTGCGGCAGCGGCTTCACCGGCCAGTGCACGCCGGCCGAGCTGCGCACCGCGGGTGGGCGGCTGGCCACCAGGCGCCACGCGTAACTGCCCGGCTGCGCCAGCTGCGCGACCTCGAACACGGCCATCGGCCCGGCCAGGTCCAATTGCTGGAAGCCGGGGAACAGGACAAAGGCGATGCGGCAGCTCATCGCCCCATCATGGCCGCAAACGCAGCCAGACGCCATGGCAGAAAAGGTGGCAACAGCGTCCTGGCCGCCATGTCCGGTTGCCCGCATGCTGTGCCACTTGCACATCCAAGCGAAAGGCGCCAACCGTGATGAACGTGGGCATCCTGGTCTTCGACGAGGTCGAGCTGCTGGACATGGCCGGCCCGTACGAGGTCTTCACCACCGCGGCGCGGGTGCTGGCACGCTCGGTGCCGCCGGACACGCCGCCTTTGTTCACCGTCTGCACGCTGGCGCGGCGGCCCGGGCCGGTGCGCGCACGTGCCGGCCTGCGCCTGTGGCCCGACCACACGCTGGCGGACCACCCACCGCTGGCCTGCGCCATCGTGCCCGGCGGCGTGGTGGAGGCCGAGCTGGGCCAGCCCGATCTGAGGGCCTGGATCACGGCCCAGGCCGGCCGTGCGCAGGTGCTGGCCTCGGTGTGCACCGGTGCGCTGTTGCTGGCAGACGCCGGCGTGCTGG
Source organism: uncultured Rubrivivax sp. (assembly GCA_964442175.1). Lineage (GTDB taxonomy): Bacteria > Pseudomonadota > Gammaproteobacteria > Burkholderiales > Burkholderiaceae_C > Rubrivivax. Next base: position 7,233 of record CAYTWU010000018.1, on the reverse strand, counting down.
ACGGCCTGGACGCCACCACACATTGGGAAGACCTGGACGCCCTGCGCGCATTGCGGCCTGCGGTGCGGGTTCACAGCGGCGTGCGCTGGGTGGACCAGGGCCGCATCGTCACCTCGGCCGGCATCGCTGCCGGGATAGCCATGAGCCTGCACCTGGTGCAGCGGCTGCACAGCCACGAACTGGCGCTGCGCACCGCGCGGCAGATGGACGTGGACTGGAGAGCCGCCGCATGAACACCCTGATCGACATCACCACCCGCCCGGCCACGGTGTTCACCGCCGGCCAGGGCTCCTGGCTCACCGATGAAAACGGCAAGCACTACCTGGACCTGGTGCAGGGCTGGGCCGTCAACAGCCTGGGCCACAGCCCGCCGGTGATCGCGCAGGCGCTGGCACAGCAGGCCAGGCGGCTGCTGAACGCCAGCCCCGCCTTCCACAACCGGCCGATGCTGGACCTGGCCGAGCGCCTGGTGGGTTTGAGCTGCTTTGACCGCGTGTGGCTGGGCAGCTCCGGGGCCGAGGTGAACGAAGCCGCCGTGAAGCTGGCCCGGCGCTGGGGCCGGAAGATGCGCAGTGGCGCGCACGAGGTGATCGGCTTCGACGGCGCCTTCCACGGCCGCACGCTGGCGATGATGAGCGCCTCTGGCAAAGCCGGCTGGGACCAGCTGTTTGCGCCCATGCCCTCGGGTTTTGCCAAGGCCTGTTACAACGACATCAACTCCGTCGAGCGCGCCATCACACCCGCCACCGTGGCGGTGATGATCGAGCTGGTGCAGGGCGAGGCGGGCGTGAACCTGGCCGACCCGGGTTTTGTGCGCGAGTTGCGCGCGCTCACCACCGAGCGGCAGCTGTTGCTGATCGCCGACGAGGTGCAGACCGGCATCGGCCGCTGCGGCGAGGCCTTTGCCTACGAGCTGTTCGGCATCGAGCCCGATGTGATGACGCTGGCCAAGGGCATCGGCGGCGGCGTGCCGCTGGCGGCGCTGCTGTGCAAGGAACGCTTCAACTGCTTCGAGCCCGGGGACCAGGGCGGCACCTACGGCGGCAACCCGCTGATGGCGGCAGTGGGGCTGGCGGTGGTCGGCACGGTTTGCGCGCCCGGCTTCCTGGTCCAGGTGCGCCAGCGGGCCGCTCACCTGGCCCGCGGGCTGCAAAGCCTCGTGCAAGACCACGCCCTGGTAGCCGAGCGCGGGGCCGGCCTGCTGCGTGCGCTGGTGCTGCCTGGCAACACGGCCGCGCAGGTGGTGGCAGCCGCGCACGCGCTGCAGCCCACCGGCCTGCTGCTCAACGCGCCCCGCCCTCACCTGCTGCGGCTGATGCCGGCGCTGACGATCACCGAAGGCGAGATCGACGAGGCCCTGGCGTTGCTGCGGCAGGCGCTGCGGGTGGCCTAAGCCCCGGCGCTTCGCGGCCAGCGCAGCAGGTTCAGCAGGTTCCCGGCCAGGATCAGGCCCACGCCCAGGACGGTGAAGAGGTCCAGCCGCTCGGCGTAGACCCACCAACCCACCCCCGCCGTCAGCGGCACGCGCAGGAAGTCCATGGGCACGACGACGGTGGCGTCGGCATGGGTCATGGCCCGTGCAAAGCAGTAGTGCGAGTAGGTGCCGCAGAAAGCCACCACCAGCACCCAGGCCCAGGCCGTGGCCGACGGCCACTGCCAGACCACCAGTGCCGGCACCAGCCCGATCACACTCTGCACCACCAGCATCCAGAAGCTGATGGCCACGGCCGCCTCGGTGCGCGTGAGCGATTTCACCAGCACCACCGACACCGCAAATCCCAGCGCCGCGGCCAGCGCAATCAGCTGCCCGGCGTCCAGCTCGCCGGCGCGCGGGCGCACGATCACCGCCACGCCCACCAACCCGAGCACCACGGCCAGCCACTTGCGCGCCCCCATGCGCTCGCCCAGGAACGCCACCGCCAGCAGGGCCGACCAGATCGGCATCGTGAACTCGATGGACACCACCTGCGCCAGCGGGATCAGCATCAGCGCCGCGAACCAGCCGTACTGCGCGGCGTAGTGCACCCCGTTGCGCAGCGTGTGCTGGGCCAGCCGCGTGGTGCGCATGGCCGCCAGGCCACCGGCGGCATGCACCAGCGGCCACAGCATCGCCAGGCCCAGCGTGGAGCGCAGCAGCATCACCTGGAACACCGACAACTCGCGTGTGGCCTCACGGCCCGCGACGGCGATCACGAGCATCAGCGTCAGCCAGCCGGCCATCCAGCCGGCGGCACGGGCGACCGAGTGCGGTGCAACCGCAGGGGCACTTTGCATGGCCGGGAGGGTAACGGATGATGCCGGCGTGCCCGGCCGGGCCGGGCTTGTCGATCCGGCGGGTCACCGTTCGTCGTCAGCCTGCAAGGCGCCCACCGGCCGGTGCGCCCGACCACCCACCCCCCTGGAGTGAAAACATGCCCTACATCGATGGTTTTGTGATCGCGGTGCCCACCACCAACAAGGAAGCCTTCATCGCGCACGCACGGCATTTCGACGGCCTGTTCATCGAGCTCGGTGCAATCCGGGTGATCGAGGGCTGGGGCGACGACGTGCCCGACGGCAAGCTCACCGATTTCCGCCGCGCCGTGCAGGCCACGGCCGACGAAACCGTGGCCTTTTCCTGGGTGGAGTGGCCCGACAAGGCCACGCGCGACGCAGGCATGAAGAAGATGATGGAAGACCCGCGCATGGACCCGAGCCACCCAGGCAACCCGCCGATGCCCTTCGACGGCAAGCGCATGATCTTCGGCGGGTTCGAGGCGGTGGTGGAAGTGAAGGCCTGAGAGCCTGAGACGAGGCGGTCACGGCGGGCGCCGGATGAAGGTGACGATGGTCGTGCGGCCCGCTCGTTCGGTCATCACCGTGTTGAGGCCGCCCACCGCCCCCGCGCCCCAAGCCTCTTCGCCGATCTTGTTGAGGCCCGCGTTCCAACGGGTCGCAGAATCCGGCAAGTTGCCGAAGGCAAACACCGCGCACAAGCTGCGGCGGCACTCGACCACGCTGAGTTCGAACTCGGGCGCGGGCCAGGCCACATCGGCCAGGGCACGGATCCCCTGCTCCATGCGCTGCGCCCACTCGGGATCGCGGTCTTCCAGCGAAAACGCCTGGTGCTGCTCGGCCAGGGTGAGCGGCCTGTTCGCCAGAGGAGCCGGGCGAACCATGTCGGCGTGCTCGGCCGACAGACGCAGCGGGGGCGCAACGGCCGGGGCTTCAGCCGGCCTGGCCGTGGACACACGCGCTGGGGTCGCAGGGGCATCGGCCGCCGGCCGGCGGGCATCCGGCTGCCCCACGGCGGGCGGTGGTGGGGGCGCTGGCGGGGTTGGTATGTCGGCGCGCTGCGGCGGAAGCCCCACCGGCGGCGGTGCACCCAGGGCTGCTGCCGGGCTACGCCCCACGAGCAGATGGGCACCCAGGCCAGCGGCTGCCACGCCGGCCACGAAGCCCGAGACGAACACCATCCAACGCATGGCCGCAGAGTATCCGAGACGACGGCCGTCCTCGTCAGGCGGCAGCGGCGACGGCATGGTCGCCCGGCCCCAAAAAGACAGGGCCCCGGGTCTGCACAGCGAGACCAGGGGCCGGATGGGCGTCTGACGGCGTCAACTGACGCCGATGGACCACGTCACATGTGGTCGATCAATACATGGAAACCGCGTCCAAGTACTTGTCGCACAACGTTCCGCGCCCTTGGAGCTTTGCCCGTTTCCCAATCCCTTTCCCACTGGAAGCGAGCAGTCTCACGCCGGTTCAGAACGTCTCACGCCAGACCTCGACCACTGAACTCTAGCAGTTGGCCGGTTCTCTCCGTGTCCTCGCGTCGCTGATCTCGGAGTCTGGCAACTGCCGCCCGTGCACTTCGGCCAAGTGATGAATCTTCTGCCTGGTAGGCGCTACGCGCTGATGCCTTGGCACGCCCGCTCCCCCGCTACTGGCGCCCCCCGCACGGCCGAAGATGCGCGGCTTTCGCAGGCCAGTTCAATGCACCGGCTGATCCGGCGACCCGTCAAACTTGAATTCTGGTTTCTCCGCGAAGTGAGCCGTCTTGCTGTCAACGGTCCTGTCATCGCTCAAGCTGCGCGTCATCAGCGTCTGTGTGGTCGCTGGGCTCGGCGGCGCTCTTGGGGCGGGACTGACCGTTCATCGGGTGGCACAAGCCGAACTGCAGCGCCAGATTCTCGCCAACGAACGCACCGACCGCGAGCGAACAGCTTCGCTCCTTGGCAGCAAGCTGGAGATGCTCACGGCATCCATGCGCGCGGCGGCGGCCCACGTGCGACCAGCACAGCTCGAGGACCCCGATCAGGTGCTGGAACTCCTGCATCAGCAAAGCGGGCTCGGCGCGCTGTTTGACAGCGTGCTGGCTGCGAGGTCCGATGGCCGGATGCTGGCTCGCGTCGAGAAGGGACAACGTGCCGAAGGACTCCCGAGCATCAGCGATCGCGAGTACTTCCGCCGAACGATGTCTGGCGATCAAGCGGTGGTGTCCGATCCCATCCTCGGCCGAGTGAACGGCCAGCCCATCGTCGTCATCTGTGCACCCATCCTCGGCGCTGACGGACGACCGCTTGGTCTGCTGGGTGGCTCGTTGCGCCTGCAGTCGAACAGCCTGTTCGCTGATGGCATGGTCGCCGGGGCCGACGATGCCCGGGATCTGGTGATGGACAGGCGCGGCACCATCCTTTCTCACACGGCTCTTGGCCGCATCATGGGCAAGGCCGTTGAAGAGCCGGGGCTCCAGACCGTGATCGACCGCTGGCAGTCGGTCGGCAGCCCCATCGACACCCTCGGTACCGCCGAGGTCACCCAGGAACATGTCGTCTCGATGGCCGGAGTTCCAGCTTCCGACTGGGTGCTGGTGCGCGTCACACCGATCAACACTGCTCTAGCCCCATTGGCTGCAGCGCGGCGGACTGCCATCGTGGCGGCCCTTGTCGCCGCCGCGCTTTCTTCGCTTCTGGCTGGACTTGTGGCCTGGGCGATCGCTAGACCGATCGGCCAATTGCGTGATCGCGCCGAGCGAATGATCACCAACGGCGACGACTCGGCTGACGACTGGCCCAGGCAAGGCGGCGAGATCGGCGCGATGACCCAAGCCTTTCAGGTCCTCTTGCAGACCCGCGCTGGCCAGCGCACTCAGTTGCAAGCGGTGCTCGACAACGCCGAGGTCGGCCTCGTCCTCACGCGCAATGGGCGCTTCGAACTCGTCAGCCGCCGCTTCCTGGAGACTTTCGGCTATGCCTCGCGCGAGATCATCGGCGGGCCCACAACGCTCATCCATCCTTCACAGCAGGCCTACGACGAGTTCTCCACACGTGCGCATCCGGCATTCATGGCAAAGGGGCTCTTCGACGGAGAAGTCGAACTGCAGCGCGCCGACGGCAGCCTGATCTGGGCGCGCATGCGCGGGCGGGCCGTGGTTCCGGGCGACCGATCGCAAGGAACCATCTGGGCCATCGCGGACACCACGATGGAGCGCACGCAGCGCGATCTATTGACATGGGAGGCCCACCACGACCGCCTGACCGGACTCAGCAATCGGGCGTCATTCGAGGGACTTCTGGACACTGCGATGGCCCAGGCCGACAACGAGCCGTTCTGCGCCCTCTTCATCGACCTGGACCGCTTCAAGCAAGTGAATGACACTGGCGGGCAGCCCGCCGGTGACGCGCTGCTGCGCGACGTCGCCAGGGAACTGGCTTCGCGTGTGCGGAAGACCGACACCGTGGCCCGGTTGGGGGGCGATGAGTTTGCCGTGCTATTGCCCCACTGTCCGCTGGCGCAGGCGACCCGGCTTGCTGAGGAACTGCGCAGCGCCGTCGAAGCCTACCGGCTCGATTGGGAAGGCCAGAGTTTCGGAGTTGGAGCGAGCATCGGCGTGGTCTGTGCGGATGGATCCCAGACCAGTGCCGTGGACGTGATGCGAGCCGCTGATGCCGCCTGCTACGAGGCGAAGCGCGGAGGACGCAACCAAGTAGCGCTCGCAGCCTGACACGGGTCGCCGCAAGCCCAGCGCACGACGCGTGTACTCGTGGTCGCTGCATCATGCACGCCGCCCTCAGGCCTCGTGGCCAACACGATTGCGCCACTGCGGCGGTGGACTCCCCCACGGACCTGGCGGTACGCCACCGGGTCATGGGCTCAGCGCTGAGTCAGCAGCGAAACGGCGGGTGCTGCGCCTTGAACGGGAGGCTCTGTCGACCAACGTCACGCGGCTCAGCGGCTCGGGCGGCACCGGTTGCGGTGGGCGCATGTCGCGCATACCCCGGTCGTGGCCGGGTAGTTGGGCGACTCCGCGCCCGCCAGAAGGGCTTCGCGTCGCGCAGCAAGGTCCCAAACGACGCGGGGCGGCAACAGAGTGACTCGATGCGCCGTTCGCCATCCTTGGGACTCCACGACAACCCACGCGACGCGAGCCACCGGCTCCCCCGTCTGCCCCTCGAGCGCAACGCGCTGCGCCGACAGTTCGATGACGTCCGACGGATGGACCCTGGCGGCTTGTCGCGTCTTGAGTTCGACCAGGACGATCAGCCCGCTCCGCGCACGGTAAGCGCGATCGACGCGGGCGATCACCGGCCTGGCGTCACCCGACCTGAACGTCCGCTCTGAGTAGGCAAGCGTGTGGTCCTTCAACGCCTCGGGCATCCATTGATCCACCTTCATGGAGCGCAGGCGAACAATGCGTGCCGCAGCCCAGGCCGCCGGCACGCAGACAACGCAACCGGCAAGGAGAAGCCAGAGTTCAGCCGCCGGCATGGCTTCCCTCGTGGTCGGCAATCAGACAGGTGGCGAGCCAAACCAACGGCTCGATCACCGCTCTCACCGCGGACCGCGTCATCGGCCACCTCTCCATGGCGCGGCACACGCTTGGTGCCAGGCGGTAGTACACGAGGATCAGGAGCCGTCCCGCGCGGATGGGCCGAAGGTACCGATCGCGGAAGCGCCTCAGGACTTGTGTCTCCGGGCCTTCACCAAAGACATGCGTGGCGATGAAACAGCGTCCTCTTCGCGCTGCGTCTGACGCACCTTCGGACGCGAACTGCCGATGCGCCCGCAGCCCGCGGTTGAGGGCCGCCATCTGCGCGGGTGTCGGCCGCTTTCCATGAAGGTGCTCGAACACGACCAGCCGCTCGCAGACCCCCATCTGTGACAGCGCCGAGGCGCTGACCGCGTCTTTGGTCTTGCGTCGGCGTGCCATCAATCCTCCGTACCGCCGCTGACCTCGAACGCCTGGCTGGT
>CAYTWU010000017.1:0-25951 GCA_964442175.1 uncultured Rubrivivax sp. | reverse complement strand
CCGGCCCAGCGCCAGTTGTCGATGAAGCACTTCAGCGCGATGAAGGTCTCGGTCTCGGATTCCGGGTCCACGCCCGGTTCGTCGCGGTAGCCGGTGTACTGGCCACGCACCACGTCGGCCGGCTGCACCGGCAGCATGCTGCGGAAGACCTTGTTCTTCTCCTCGCTGATCGGCGCCGGCTCCAGCGCGGTGGGCGGCTCCATCGCCATGAAGGCCAGGATCTGGAACAGGTGCGTGACCACCATGTCGCGGTAGGCGCCGGTCTGCTCGTAGAACGCGCTGCGCTGGCCCAGGCCCAGGGTCTCGGGCACGTCGATCTGCACGTGGTCGATGAAGTTGCGGTTCCAGATCGGCTCGAACAAGCCGTTGGCAAAGCGGAAGGCCAGGATGTTCTGCGCCGGCTCCTTGCCCAGGAAGTGGTCGATGCGGAAGATCTGTTCTTCGTCGAAGACCGAGTGCAGCTGGTGGTTCAGCGACACGGCGCTCGCCAGGTCCGTGCCAAACGGCTTTTCCATCACGATGCGGCTGCGCTCCACCAGCCCCGCTTCGCCCAGCAGCCGCACCGCCGGCAGCGCCGAGCTGGGCGGCACGCTCAGGTAGTGCAGGCGCCGGCACTCCTGGCCGAAGGCGGCCTCGGCCCGTGCCACCGCGGCGCGCAGCGCGGGGGCGCCGGACGCGAGCGGCACGTAGTCCAGGTTGCGCGCGAAGTTGTCCCAGTCGTCGTCGGCCACCTTGCGCGCATAGAACTGGTCCAGCGCGGCGCGGGCGGTCTGGCGGAAGCTGTCGACGTCAATCTGATCCAGCGAGACCCCGATCACGCGGCAGGCCGGGATGAAACCGGCGCTGGCCAGGTGGAACAGGCCGGGCAGCAGCTTGCGCTTGGCCAGGTCGCCGGTGGCGCCGAACAGCACCACCACCTGCGGGAAACGCGGGCCCACGCCCGGGGGGATCTTGGCCATGCCGCTGCTCCTCATCTGGTTCTCCACGGGCGAAGCAAGTCTCGAACCATGCCCCTCATGGCGCCAGCTGCCGCCAGGCCAGCTCCTTCATGATCTCGGTCGCGCCGCCGCCGATCTGCATCACCTTCACCTCGCGGTAGATGCGCTCGCTCTTCGTGCCGCGCATGTAGCCCATGCCGCCCAGGATGTGCACCGCGTGGTCGGCGCAGGTCTGCATGGTGTGGGTGGCGTGGTTCTTCAGCAGGCAGAGGTCGGCGATGACCTCGGCGTCGCCCGGTGTGGCCTCAAAGCGTGCCGTCACCTGCTGCAGCAGCGCGTGCGACGCGATCAGCTGCGTGCGCATGTCCATCAGCCGGTGGCGGATGGCCTGGTGCTCCACCAGGCGCTGGCCAAAGGTCTGGCGCTGCAGCGCCCAGGCCGTGGCTTCGTCCAGGCAGACCTGCGCAAAGGCCACGGCACCGGCGCTCATCAGCAGCCGCTCGCTGTTGAAGTTGGCCATGATCATGCGAAAGCCCGTGTTCTCCGGGCCGATCAAGTGTTGGGCCGGCACGCGCACGGCTTGGAAGTGCAGGGCCGCCGTGTCGCTGCACCACCAGCCCATCTTGTCCAGTGGTGTGCGGGTCAGACCGGCGCTGTCGCCCGGCACCACGAGCAAGGAGATCCCGCCCGGGCCCGGCCCGCCGGTGCGCACCGCCACGGTGATCCAGTCGGCGCGCTGGCCGCTGGTGATGAAGGTCTTTTCGCCGTCGATGATGAAGTGATCGCCCTCGCGCCGGGCCGTGGTGCGCAGCCGCGCCACGTCGCTGCCGCCGCCAGGCTCGGTGATGGCCAGCGCCGCGATCTGATCACCCGCCAGCACGCCCGGCACCACCTGCTGCTGCAGCGCGGCGCTGCCATGGTCCACGATGGGCGGCAGGCCGATGTTGTGGGAAAACAGGCTGGCCATCAGCCCGCCCGCGCCGGCGCGGGCGATCTCTTCGGCCGCGATCAGCCGCCAGGCCAGCGCGCAGGGTGTGCCGCCCAGGGCCTCCGGGTAACCCAGCTGCAGCAGGCCGAGTTCGGACGCGCGCCGGTACAGCGCACGCGGGAAGCTGCCCGCTTCGTCCCAGCCGGCCACGAAGGGCGCGATCTCGGCATCGACCCAGCGGCGCACGCTGGCGCGGAAGTCCGCTTGTTCAGGGGTGTCGGTGTGGTGCATGGCGCACGAGCGTATGTCACCGGCGCGACGGGGTGGGGCAGGGCTGACCCGGTGGCGCGGTGGCGCGGGCGGACTACGCTCGCAGCACAAGAACCCCTCGGAGACCACCATGCCCTTGACCCGCCGCCAGTTCGCCGCCGCCAGCCTGGCCTTGCCGCTGTTCAGCCACGCGCAGGGCCGCTTCCCGTCCAAGCCCATCACCTTGATCTGCCCCTGGCCGCCCGGCGGCTCCAGCGATGCGGTGGTGCGGGCCTTTGGCGAGAGTGCTTCGCGCGCCCTGGGCGTGCCGGTGGTGGTGGAGAACAAGCCCGGTGTCGGCGGCACGCTGGGCGCCACCGCGATGCAGACGGCCGCGCCGGACGGCTACACGCTGACGCAGCTGCCGCTGGGCATCTACCGCCTGCCGCACATGCAGAAGATGGCCTTCGACCCGGTGAAGGACCTCACCCACATCGTCTGTCTGACGGGCTACACCTTCGGCATCTCCGCCACCATGGACGCGCCCTTCAAGACGCTGAAGGAGATGGTGGAGTGGGCCCGCGCCAACCCCGGCAAGCTCACCTACGGCCACACCGGCACCGGCACCACGCCGCACCTGGCCTTCGAGGAGTTTGCGCTCGCCGCCGGCTTCAAGACGCAGGACGTGCCCTACAAGGGCTCGGCCGAGATCATGCAGGCCATCCTGGGTGGCCACATCCCGGTGATGAGCGGCGCCACCGAGTTTGCGCCGCAGGTCAAGGCCGGCAAGCTGCGCCTGCTGGCCACGCTGGGCCGCACGCGCACCAAGGCCTTCCCCGATGCGCCCACCGTCACCGAAAGTGGCTGGCCCACGGTGAGCGAATCACCGTTTGGCATCGGCGGCCCCAAGGGCATGGACCCTGCGGTCGTGAAGGTGCTGCACGACGCCTTCCGCAGCACGCTGCAAGATCCCAAGGTGCTGGAGACGCTGGAGCGCTTTTTCCAGCCCGTGATCTACATGGGCACCGAGGAGTACACCGCCTACGCGGCGCGCACCTTCGAGGCCGAACGCGCGACCATCGAGCGCATGGGGTTGACCAAAAAGGGCTGAGCGGGCAGCCGCTTCAGCGCCCGCTGAAGCGGGGCAGGCGCCGCTCGGCGAAGGCGGCGATGCCTTCCTGCAGGTCGGCGCTGGCCGCGCACGTGGCCTCACGTTCACGCAGCATGGCCCCGTCGGCACGGCCGCGTGCGATGTCGTCCAGCGACTGTTTCATGCCGCGCACCGCCAGCGGTGCCCCGGCGGCCAGCGCGCCGGTGATGCGGGCCACGGCGGCGTCCAGCTCGGCCTCCGGCACGCAGGCATCCAGGTAGCCGATGGCCTGCAGCACCGTGTCCGGCACCGCCTCGGCCAGCAGGAACAGGCGTTTGGCCGCGCCCAGGCCCAGGCGGGACACGTACCGCTGCAGCCCGCTGGGGTAGTAGTGCAGGCCCAGGCGAGCGGCCGGCATGCGCAGCTCCATGCCCACGACGCCAACGCGGAAGTCGCAGGCCAGGGCCAGGTCGGTGGCGCCGCCGTAGACGCTGCCGTTCAGGCGCGCCACGGTGGGCAGCGACAAGGCCTCGAGCGCATCCACGGTGTGTTCAAACAGCCGGGGATCGTCTTCGCCCTGGCCCAGCTGCCCCAGGTGGAAGCCGGCGCAGAAGGCACGCCCCTCGCCGGTGAGCACCAGGGCCCGCACCGCGGGGTCGCTCTGCAATGTGCTGAACTGCGCCTGCAGCGCCAGCAGGTCCTCGCGGTGCAGCCGGTTCAGGTGCGCCGGGCGGGCCAGCGTGATGACGGCCACACCGTCGTCGCCCACCCGCAGCCGCGGCGGGCCGCCGGTTTCAGCCATGCTGGCGCTCGAAATCCTGCATCCAGTCCACCAGGGCCTGCACACCCTCGATGGGCATCGCGTTGTAGATGGAGGCGCGCATGCCGCCCACCACGCGGTGGCCCTTCAGCTGCACCAGGCCGCGCTGCTGCGCGCCGGCCAGGAAGGCGGCGTCCAGCGCCGGGTCCTTCAGGTGGAAGGGCACGTTCATCAGCGAACGGTTCTCGCGCTGCACCGGGCTGCGGTAGAAGCTGCTGCGGTCCAGGCAGTCGTACAGCACCGCGGCCTTGCGGCGGTTGTAGGCTTCCATCGCCACCAGGCCGCCGCGCTGCTGTATCCACTCGAACACCAGGCCGGCGATGTAGATGGCCCAGGTGGGCGGCGTGTTGTACATGCTGTCGTGCGCCGCGACGATGCCGAAGTCGAAGGCCGAGGGCGTGTACGGCAGCGCCTGGCCGATCAGGTCCTCGCGCACCACGACGATGGTCAACCCGGCCGGGCCGATGTTCTTTTGTGCGCCGCCGTAGATCAGGCCGTACTTCGCCACATCGACGGGGCGCGACATCAGGTTGCTGGACATGTCGGCCACCAGCGGCACGGTGCCGACATCGGGGGTGTCGAAGCTTTCCACGCCGCCGATGGTCTCGTTGCTGCACACGTGCACGTAGGCGGCGTCCGGGTCCAGCTGCCAGCCGGCGCGCGCGGGTACACGGTCGTAGCCGGTGGCGGCGCTGCTGGCCACCACGTTGACGCGGGCGTACTTCTGCGCCTCCTGCATCGACTTCCGGCTCCACTCGCCGGTGTCGACAAAATCGATGCTGCTGCGGCCGCGCAGCAGGTTCATCGGCACGATGGCGTTTTCGCCGATGGCGCCGCCCTGCATGAACAGCACCTTGTAGTGCGCCGGCACGGCCAGCAGCTCGCGGAACAGGGCCTCGGCGCGCTGCGCGATGCCCATGAACTCCGGCCCGCGGTGGCTCATCTCCATCACCGACATGCCGCTGCCGTGCCAATCCAGCATTTCCGCCGCGGCGGTTTCCAGCACGGACGGGGGCAGCGCGGCCGGACCGGCGCTGAAGTTGTAGACACGCGTCATTCAGGGCTCCGAGCAGAATCTTTGCTGGTCATTATCGGGGTGCAGCCACTAGCATCGCCGGCCCATGCTGTGCCGTGTCCTTCTCCGTTGGCTGCTCTGCTGGAGCCTGTGCATCCCTGTGTACGCCCAGGCGCAGGTGGGCGGTGCCATGCGCGCCGAACGCCTGGCGCCGGGTGAACAGATCCGGCTCGACGGACGGCTGGACCACCCGGCCTGGCAGCGCGCGCCGGTGTACGACAGCTTCGTCGAAAAGCAGCCCGAGCTGGGCGCCGCGCCTGCGCAGGCCACCCGCGTGCAGCTGCTGGTGGACGACGAGGCGCTGTACGTCGGCGTCACCGCGCTGGACACCCGGCCCGAGCTGATCCGCGCGCCGCTGGTGCGGCACGACCAGGTCAACCGCACGCAGGACTTCGTGGTGGTCTACCTCGACCCGATCGGCAGCAAGCGTGCGGCGCAGTTCTTCCGCGTCAACGCCGCCGGCAGCCTGGCCGACGGCATGCACACCGCGGCCGACGACAGCGAGGACTTCGCGCCCGATTTCGACTGGGACGCCGCGGTGCAGCGCACACCCCAAGGCTGGACGGCGGTGCTGCGGCTGCCATTTGCCTCGCTGCGTTTTTCCGAGGACCCGGGCGTGACCTGGCGCGCGATGGTGGCGCGCCGCATCCCGCGCGAGCAGTTCCACATGGCCACCTCGGTGCTGATCCCGCGCGAGGCGGCCAGCTTCATCGACGCCATGCAGCCGCTGGACAACGTGCGCCTGCCCGAGCGCCACCGTTTCCTGACGCTGCGTCCCAGCCTGACGCTGCGCCACGACGACAGTGGCACCCACGCCGATGCCAGCCTGGACGTGAAGTGGCGCGCGCGCGCCGAGCTGGTGATCGACGGCACGCTGAACCCTGATTTTTCGCAGGTGGCGCTGGACGTGCCGCAACTGCGCGGCAACGAACGTTTTGCGCTGTTCCTGAGCGAGAAGCGGCCGTTTTTCTTCGAGTCCAGTGACCTGCTGCGCACGCCCACCGAGGCGCTGTACACCCGCAGCCTCACCGCGCCGCGCGGCGGCCTGCGCGCCACCTGGCGCGGCGCCGGCCTGGCCGGCACGCTGTTCGGCATCGACGACCGCGGCGGTGGCCTGGTGCTGCTGCCGGGGGCCTATGGCAACGGTTTTGCCGAGCAGCCCGCCTCGCAGGTGCTGGCCGGGCGTGTGCAGGCCGACAGCGGCACGCTGCAGGGCGGCCTGCTGCTGGCGCAGCGCCGCTATGCGCAGGACCGGGGCGACAACCTGGTGCTGGGGCCGGACATGGCCTGGCAGATCAACGACCAGTGGCGCTTGCGCGCCCAGTGGCTGGGCTCGCGCACCACGGCGCTGGACGACGGCACGGGCCAGCTGCGCCGCGGCGCAGCCGAAGAAGGCCAGCGCCGTTACGCCCGCCTGTTCTACAACCGCGACCGCACCGAGGCCAACCTCGCGCTGGACGAGACCACCGACGGTTTCCGCCACGACACGGGCTTCGTCACCCAGCGCGGGGTGCGCCGTGTCACCGGCTGGCTGGCCCAGGGCTGGGACAGCGTGCCGGGCCTGAACGAGTTCTGGGTCAACACCGAGGCCTGGCAGGTGACCGACCGCCAGACCGGCGCGCTGATCGAAGAAACCGTGCGCCCCGGGCTGTGGATGACGGGCGCGCGCAACCTGGAAGCCTGGCTGGAGTGGTTCGGCCATGCCCGCCAGCGCCTGGGCCCGGGCGAGCCGCTGCTGGCCGAGCGGTACTGGCACGCCGGCTTTGTGTTCACCCCGGCGCCGTGGTGGAACTTCCTGGAGATGAAGGTCGACCGCGGCCGCCGGGTGGACACCGGCACCGGCACCGTGCGCGATGGCCGCCAGTTCTACCTGTGGTCGCAGCTGCGCCCGCTGCCCAGCCTGGAGCTGGAGCCGAGCTGGAACATGGCCCGTCTGGACGGCGAAGGCCTGCCCGCCTACCGCGAAACCGCGGCCCAGGCCCTGGTGGTCTGGCACCTGGGCCCGCGCCAGTACCTGCGCGCCATCGTGCAGCGCAGCACGCTGGAACGCGGCGCCCAGCGCGAGCCCGATGTGCTGACCACCTCGCTCACCTGGAGCCTGCGCCGCAGCCCGGGCACGGTGCTCTACGTCGGCTTCAGCCGCCAGCGTGATGGTGGTGCCGGTGCGCGGGAAGCCTTCGTCAAGCTGCAGGTGGATGTGGACGAGGTGCGGGCGCTGTTTTGACCTGAGTGACGATCAGCCCGCCGCCAGCAGGTCTTCCAGCGCCTGCTGCTTGACGCCGAAGAACTGCTTGAGCTCGGCCACCTGGGCCCGGGCCTGGGCCATCGCGGCGGCCTGCGGCTGGGCACGCCGCACGGCCAGGATCATCTTGTTCTTGCGTGTGTGCTCCAGCGCCACGAACTCGAAGACGCGGGTCTCGTAGCCCAGGCTCTCCAGCAGCAGGGCGCGCAGGCTGTCGGTCAGCATCTCGGCCTGCTGCTCGGCGTGGATGCCGTGCTGGAACACGCTGCGCAAGGGGTGCGGGCTCAGCAGCTGCGGCCGCAGTTGCTTGTGGCAACAGGGGCTGCACAGGATCACCCGTGCGCCGGCCTGCACACCCAGGTGGATGGCGTGGTCGGTGGCGGTGTCGCAGGCGTGCAGCGCGATCATCACGTCCATGGGCTCGGCACGCCAGTCGCGCACGTCACCCTGCTGCAGGCGCAGGCCTTGCAGGCCCAGCCTGGCGATGCTGGCGTTGCCCTCGGCCACCAGGTCCGGCCGCAGTTCGACGCCGGTCACCCGGGCCGGCAGGCCGCGGGTGTGCGTCAGCCAGTCGTGCACGGCAAAGGTCAGGTAGGCGCGGCCGGCGCCGAAGTCCACCACCTCCAGGCCGGCCTTGTCCGCCAGGCCGGCGCTGGTGAGGGCCCCGGCGAAGATCTCGACGAACTTGTTGATCTGCTTCCACTTGCGCGCCATCGCCGGCACCAGCGTGCCCTGCGCCGTGGTCACGCCCAGCGCGGCCAGGAAGGGGCGGTCCAGTGCCAGCCAGCGTTGTTTGGCGCGGTCGTGGGCGGCGGGCGCGGAGGCCTGGCCTTCGGCGGCGGGCTGCTCGGGGGTGTGCGTCACCAGGTGGCCCTTGCCCTTCTTGCTCAGCACCAGCTGCAGTTCGGCGTTGCCGATGTCCAGGTGCGCGTTGCGGAACTGCGGGCCCAGCAGCGCGGCCACCTGCGCCAGGGCTTCGGTCAGCGGCAGGTTCTGCGTGATGTCCTTGGTGGGGTGGCTGTAGACGAAGCTGAAGTGCCACGCCCCACGCAGGCTGAGAGGGCGCACCAGCACCCGCTGCACATCGGACCCGGCAGGCTGCGGCACGGGTTTGCTCAGCAGCAGGCGCTGCCAGGCCGGGCCGTCGGGGGTGTGGCTGGCCTCGGCCAGGCGTTGCAGCAGGCGGGCGCGGGCAGGGTCGTCGAGGTGCGTGTTCACGGGCGGGATTGTGCGGCGGCGGCGCTGGGTGCCGGGATTTGCCATCCCGGGCGCGTTAGCATCAAATGCGCCACCCCACCCCCAGGAGCCCCCAATGGCCACCAAGCCCGCCTTCGATGCCGACGCCCTGATCACGCAGTTCGAAACCGCCACCGCCCAGGGCAGCGCCAAGCTGCGCCAGGCCGTGGGTGATGCCACGCTGCAGGCGCTGCAGGGGCGGGAGCTGAGCCTGAAGAACATCCGCGCGGTGCTGGCCACGGTGACGCAGGCCACCAACGCCGGCCTGGCCAAGAACATGAACCCGGCGATGGACCCCGAGGTGCTGATCGACCAGGCCGTGCAAGGCATGGACGACGCGCTGCTGAAGGCCGTGGACGCACACCGTGTGGCGCTGCAACAGCTCACCGCCCAGGGCGCCGACCTGCGCGACAAACACCTGAAGAAGGCGCTGTCCGACCTGGAGAAGATGGAAGACACGCTGATGGCCAGCGTGCAGAAGGGTGCCACCGGCATCGGCGAGCCCTTTGCCGGCGCCTGGGCCCAGATGCTGGAGAAGATGAACGCCGGCGGCACGCTCTCGGGCGCGCAGGCCACGCAGACGGCCGAGCAGATGGTGCAGCAGATGCAGACCGCGATGCGCGACAGCCGCGCCGCCGGCCTTCGCGCCGCGCAGGCGCTGGCCGAGAGCTACACCGCGATGGTCAGCGGCGTGCTGATCGGCATGTCCGATGCGATGCGTGCGCCCGCGGCCCGCAAGACGCCCAAGAAGTGAACGGTTTCAGCTTCTACTGGCACGACTACGAGACCTTCGGCCGCGAGCCGCGCCGGGACCGCCCGGCGCAGTTTGCGGGCGTGCGCACCGACGCCGAGCTGAACGAGATCGGTTCGCCGCTGGTGCAGTACTGCCAGCCCGCGCCCGACACCCTGCCCGACCCCGAGGCCTGTCTGCTCACCGGCATCCTGCCGCAGCACTGCCTGCAGCAGGGCGTGGCTGAGCATGCCTTCGCCGACGCCATCGAGGGTGAACTGGCGCAGCCCGGCACCTGCGGCGTGGGCTACAACAGCATCCGCTTCGACGACGAGGTCACGCGTTTCCTGCTGTGGCGCAACCTGGCCGACCCGTACGCGCGCGAGTGGCAGAACGGCTGCAGCCGCTGGGACCTGCTGGACGTGGTGCGCGCCACCTGGTCGCTGCGGCCCGAGGGCCTGCAGTGGCCCACGCACGACGACGGCCGGCCGTCGTTCCGCCTGGAGCACCTGACGGCCGCCAACGGCCTGGTGCACGAAGCGGCACACGACGCACTCTCGGACGTGCGTGCCACCATCGCGCTGGCCCGGGCCATCAAGACCGCGCAGCCTCGGCTGTGGGACTTCTGCCTGAAGCTGCGCGACAAACACGCGGTCTTCTCGGAGATCGGGCACGACCGCCCCTTTGTGCACCTGTCGGGCATGTACCCGGTGGAGCGCGGCTGCCTCGCCATCGTCTGGCCGCTGGCCATGCACCCGGTCAACAAAAACGAGCTGATCGTCTGGGACCTGGCGCACGACCCGTCCGAGCTGGCCACGCTGACCTTGGAAGAGGCGCGCTTGCGCATGTTCACGCGCGCCGCGGACCTGCCGGAGGGTGTGACGCGGCTGCCGGTGAAGACCATCCACGTCAACAAGTCGCCGGTGGTCTTTGGCAACCTGAAGGCCCTGGGCTCGGCGGTGCAGCGCTGGCAGCTGGACGTGGAGCAGGCGCTGCGCCACGCCGACAAAGCCGCCGCCCTGGGCGGGCTGCTGGACGGCCTGTGGCGCGAGCTGTACCAGCGCCCGGCCGACGCCGTGGCACGTGACGTGGACGAAGACCTGTATGGCGGTTTTCTGGGCAACAACGACCGCGCGCTGCTGCAGCGCCTGCGGCGGTTGAAACCCCAGGAGCTGGCCGAGCGCCGGCCGGCGTTTGACGACCCGCGGCTGGACGAACTGTTTTTCCGCTACCGGGCGCGCAACTTCCCGGCCACGCTGGACGAAGCCGACCAGTTGCGCTGGCAGGACCACTGTGCCGAGCGCCTGCACAGCCGCATTGGGCCGTACCACGAGCAGATCGAGTCGCTGGCGGAAGCCGCTGACGAGCGTGGCCAGGCGCTGCTGGAAGCGCTGATGGACTACGCCGAGTCCATCGCGCCTTAGGCCCCGGCGCGCAGAAAGGGCAGCGCGGCCGCCGCCAGTTCGGCAGGTGCTTCTTCCGGGATGTAGTGGCCGCAGGGCAGGGCGCCGCCTTGCACGTCGTCGGCCACCTGGCGCCATTCGTGCAGTGCGTCGAAGCAGCGTTGCACCACGCCCATCTGCCCCCACAGCACCTGCAGCGGCAGGGCCAGCCGGCGGCCGGCGTCGCGGTCGGCCTGGTCGTGCTGCAGGTCGATGCCGGCGGCGGCGCGGTAGTCCTCGCACAGCGCATGCGCGGCACCGGGCTGCGACAGGCAGCGTTCGTACTCGGCCAGCGCGCGTGGGTCGAACCAGGCCAGGCCTTCGCTGCGCACGCCCATCGTGGCCTGCAGGTAGCCGCGCGGGCTGGCCTCGATCAGGCGCTCCGGCATGGGCGCGGGCTGGATCAGGAAGAACCAGTGCCAGTAGGCGCGTGCAAAAGCCTCGGTGGTCTGGCGGTACATGGCCAGCGTGGGCGCGATGTCCAGCAGCGTCATGCGCTGCACCACGCCCGGGTGGTCCATCGCCAGGCGGTGCGCCACGCGGGCGCCGCGGTCGTGCGCCAGGACGCGGAACTGTTCATGGCCCAGGGACCGCATCAGCGTGACCAGATCCTGCGCCATCACCCGTTTGCTGTAGTTGCCGTGGTCGGGATCACCGGCGGGTTTGCTGGCGTCGCCATAACCGCGCAGGTCCGGCAGCACCAGGCGGCAGTGCGGCGCCAGCAGCGGCGCCACGCGGTGCCAGATGGCGTGGGTCTGCGGGTGGCCGTGCAACAGCAGCAGCGGCGGGCCTTCGCCGCCCTCGCGCACGGGCAGGTGCACGCCAGGCGCAGTGGGCACGCGGTGGAACTCGAAGCCGGGAAAAAGATCGGTCATGGTCGGGTCGTGAGCCAATGCGCCACGATGATGCATCGATAGACTCGGGTCTGCATGGAACACGCTGTCCCCCTCATCACCACCATCGCCGCCGCCTTCGGGCTGGCGCTGGTCTTCGGCTTCATCGCCGCCAAACTGCGGCTGCCGGCGCTGGTGGGGTACCTGGTGGCCGGCATCGTGATCGGGCCCTACACGCCGGGCTTCGTGGGGGACACGGCCATCGCCGCGCAGCTGGCCGAGATCGGCGTGATGCTGCTGATGTTCGGCGTCGGCCTGCATTTTTCGCTGGACGACCTGCTGGCGGTGCGCAAGGTGGCACTGCCCGGCGCCGTGGTGCAGATGGCCGTGGCCACGGCGCTGGGTGCGGGCGTGGCGCTGTGGTGGGGCTGGGCGCCGATGGCGGCGCTGGTGTTCGGCCTGGCCTTGTCGGTGGCCAGCACCGTGGTGCTGCTGAAGGCGCTGGAGAGCCAGGGCGTGCTGGATTCGGCCAACGGCCGCATCGCCGTGGGCTGGCTGGTGGTGGAAGACCTGGCGATGGTGCTGGTGCTGGTGCTGCTGCCGCCGCTGGCGGGCGTGATGGAGGCCGGCGGCAACCTGAGCGCTGATTCCCCGCTCTGGGGGGCGCTGGGCCGCACGCTGCTGGCGGTGGCGGCCTTTGTGGTGCTGATGCTGGTGGTGGGCCGGCGCGTGCTGCCGTGGTTGCTGTGGCAGGTCACACGCACCGGCTCGCGCGAGCTGTTCACGCTGTGCGTGGTGGCGGCGGCGGTCAGCATCGCCTACGGCTCGGCCGCCCTGTTTGGCGTGAGCTTTGCGCTCGGGGCGTTTTTTGCCGGCATGGTGCTGCGCGAGTCGGAATTCAGCCACCGCGCGGCCGAAGACACGCTGCCGCTGCGCGATGCCTTCGCCGTGCTGTTCTTCGTC
This sequence comes from uncultured Rubrivivax sp., assembly GCA_964442175.1. GTDB lineage: Bacteria > Pseudomonadota > Gammaproteobacteria > Burkholderiales > Burkholderiaceae_C > Rubrivivax. Next base: position 13,405 of record CAYTWU010000017.1, on the reverse strand, counting down.
TCGGTGGGCATGTTGTTCGACCCGGGTGTGCTGGTGGCCGAGCCGCTGAAGGTGCTGGCCGTGGTGGCCATCATCGTGGTGGGCAAGTCGCTCGCGGCGGCGGCACTGGTGCTGCTGCTGCGCTACCCGCTGAACACCGCCATCACGGTCTCGGCCAGCTTGGCGCAGATCGGCGAGTTCTCCTTCATCCTGGCGGGCCTGGGCATGAGCCTGGGTGTGCTGCCGGCCGCGGGCCAGAGCCTGATCCTGGCCGGCGCGCTGATCTCCATCGCGCTGAACCCGCTGCTCTTTGCCGCGGCGGGGCCGGCCACGCGCTGGATCCACGAGCGCTCGGCGCTGGCGCGCCGGCTGGACAGCCGCGACGACCCGCTGGCCGAGCTGCCCATGAGCACCGCCGCCGAGGTACTGGCCAACCAGGTGGTGATCGTCGGCTACGGCCGCGTGGGCCGGGGCATCGCCGATGCGCTGCGCGCCGCGCAGCAGCCCTTCGTGGTGGTGGACGACAAACGCGAGACCATCGAGCAGCTGCGCGCCGCCGGCACGGCCGCGGTGCTGGGCAATGCCATCGAGCCGGCCACGCTGATCCAGGCCCACATCGCCACCGCGCGGCTGATGGTGATCGCCACGCCCGACACGCTGGAGGTGCGGCAGATGGTCGCCACCGCGCGCACGCTGAACCCGGGCATCGAAGTGGCGCTGCGCAGCCACAACGCCGAGGAGGCCGAACGCCTGGTGCAGGAGCAGGCCGGCACGGTGTTTGTGGGCGAGCAGGAGCTGGCGCGGGCGATGACGGTGTTTGTGATGGCGCGGGTGACGCGCCCCGCCGTGCCCGGCTAGACCTGCAGACGCGGCCTTGCGGCCGGCAGCAGCCCGGCCGCCACATCCAGCGCCGACTGCAGCGCCGTCTCCTGCGCGTCGAAGGCGCGTGTGTAGCCCCCGGCGATCCACAGCCCGTCCCGGCCTTGCAGCTGCGCCAGCGCGGCCTGCGCACGCAGCGCCGCCGGGGTCGGCAGGAAGTGGCGGTAGTGCACCTCGTGCAGCACCTGCGTGGGCAGTGCGCTGCGCCCGGTGACCCAGCTCTTCCACAGTGTGGGCACCTGGCCGGCGGGCCCGGGCGCCAGCACGCGGGACAAGTCCATCGAGGCTTCGCAGCGCCCGCCTTCGACACGGCAGTTCAGGAACGAACGCAGCGCCGGATCGGCGCGCACATACGCCGCGTCGGTGTGCAGCACCAGGCGTGCGTCGTGGAAGGGCAGCCGGGCGAGCGTCGCCCGTTGGGCCGCGGCTTCCGGCAGGCCGGCCAGCAGCGCCAGCGTGGGTTCACCCGATGCGGCGAACACCAGCTGGTCCACCACCACCGTGCTGCCATCGGCGGCCTGCACACGCAGCGTGCCGTCGGCCAGCCGCTGCACCGCGGCCACGGCGCTGCCGATGCGGAAGTTCACCGTGTGGGTGCTGGCCTGCATGCGGCGCAGCGGTTCGTCCATCCCGTCTTTCAGCACGTGGTACAGCACAGGCTCGGTGGGGCTGTCAGGCAGCACGAGCGCGGCAAAACTCATCGCCGAGCGGGCCGACAGGGTGGCGGCCTGCGCCACGTCGCCCGAGTACAGCGACGCCGTCCAGGGCAGCAGCATCTGCTGCACCACCGCCGCGTCCAGGCCCAGGCGGGTCAGCCAGTCGCCCAGCGCCAGGTTGTAAGAAGCCCCTGCGGCCTCGCGGCGTGCCGCGGCGCTGAACAGGCGCTGAAAACCCGCCAGGCCGGTGCGGTTCCAGGGGGCCAGCAGCGGCCAGGCGCGGCCGGGCAGCAGTGGCGAGACAAAACGTGGCCAGGTCTCGCCGGCCGCATCCACCGTGATGGTGGCCGCGAAGCTGTGCGCACCGCCGGGCCACAGCCCCAGCTGGCCCAGCAGCGCGGTGTACGCCGGGTAGGCCTGGGGGTGGAAGTACTGGGCGCCCAGGTCCACCGCCCAGGTGTGGCCACCTTGTGTGACGGGCACGGAACGGGCGTTGCCACCCAGGCTGGGTGCGGCCTCGAACAGCGTGACGTCGCAGGCGCCGTCCAGCAACCAGGCCGTGGCCACACCGGCCATGCCGCCGCCGACGATGCCCACGCGTGGCAGCGCGGCGCGAGCCACCCGCGGCAGCGCCAGAGCGGCGGCGGCTGAACCCAGGACGTGGCGGCGGGTGGGGCCCATGGTGTCGCCTCCTTGCAGGGCTGCAAAGGGCTGATTTTGCGCTCAGGCCGCGTGTTGCAGCAGCGCTTCGTAGGCCGGCCGGCAGGCCTCGGCAACGGCTTGCCCGGTGGCGTCCAGCGTCGCTGAGCGGGGCCGCCAGGGCTCGAAGCCGGTGGAGCGCCACACGGCGTCGTACCAGTGCGGGGCCCAGACGCCGTCGCTGGTGCGCGGGCCGGCGGGCCAGTGCAGCATGCGGTCGCTGAACGGCACGCCGGCATCGGCGCAGAGCCGCTGCAGGTGACGCGCCGGGTCCTGCAGGAACTGCTCGCCATCGATCACCACCGGGGCGCGGCCCAGTTGCTGCGCCACGCGGTCGAACAGCTCGGCCTGCTGCAGCACGCCGATGTCGGCCGGCGTGCAGGTGGCGCGGCTCTTCACGTAGCTGGCCACCACCAGCGCCGGGTCGCGGATCAGGAAGACGTTGTGCAGGCCGTGCACCCAGGCCAGGTCACGGCCGGGCAGCAGGTGGTGCGTCATGTGTTTCTGGTACCAGACGGGCAACCCGCCCGGCACCGGGCCGGTGAGGGTGGCCACCACGCGTGTCCAGTCGGTGTCTCCGGCTTTGATGACTTCGGCCGCGGCCGGGTGGTCCAGGCCGGTGGTGGCCAGGTAGTGGGCGTAGAGCGGTTCGTCGCTGACGGCGCAGTCGCCGCGGTTCTCCCACGCGCGCATCAGTGCGGTGGAGATGTTGCGCGGGCCGCTCCACACCGCGATGCGGACCGGCGGCATCGGCGTTTGGGTCATGGCGTCGCTGCGTTGCACAATGGGTGTTCATCCTAACCAACCGGTCTGCATCGCATGGAAGTCCCCACCCTGGAACACGCGGCCACCTCGCAGATCCACCTCATCGGCGGTGAAAAAGGCGGGGTCGGCAAGTCGATGGTCTCGCGCCTGCTGGCCCAGTACTTCATCGACCACCAGATCCCTTTTGTCGGTTTCGACACCGACCGATCCCACGGCTCGCTGCTGCGTTTTTATGCCGAGTACTCGTCGGCCGTGATGACCGACCGCTACGAGGCGCTGGACAAGATCGTCGAGACCGCCATCGAACACCCGGGCCGGCGTGTGCTGGTGGACCTGGCCGCCCAGACGCAAGAACCGCTGGTGAAGTGGATGGACGAATCCGGCGTGCTGGACATGGCCGATCTCTCCGGCATCGCGCTGAACTACTGGCACGTGATGGACTCGGGCCGCGACTCGGTGGACCTGCTCAAGCGCCTGCTGGACCGCTTTGGCCAGCGTGTGCGCTACGTGCTCGTGAAGAACCACCTGCGCGGCGACGACTTCGGCCAGCTGGAACGCTCGGGCGAGCTGGACCGGGCCCTGGGCCTGGGTGCGCGCGTGATGGACCTGAAGAAGCTGCACGAGGCCGTGGTGCAGAAGATCGACGCCCGCAACAGCAGCTTCTGGGCCGCCCGCAACGGCAGCGCCGTGGACGGCCCGGGCCTGGGCATCATGGAGCGCCAGCGCCTGAAGCTGTGGATGAACAACAGCTTCGACAGCATCGCCCGCGTGGGGGTGTGATGAGGGTCGCCATCGTCGGCGCCGGCGCCATCGGCGGCTGCATCGGCACGCGGCTGAGCGTCTTGCCCGATGTGGCCGTCAGCGCGCTGGCGCGCGGCGCCACCCGCGCGGCCTTGCTGGAACACGGCTGGCGCATGCGCAGCGGCGGGCAGCGCCTGCAAGGCCCGGTGGCCGCGGTGGCCGACGATGCCGCGGCACTCGGTGTGCAGGACCTGGTGGTGGTGGCCGTCAAGGGCCCGTCGCTGGGCGCGCTGGCGCCGCAGCTGACACCGCTGGTCGGCCCGCACACGGTGATCCTGCCGGCGATGAACGGCGTGCCCTGGTGGTTCGGCCTGGGCCTGCCGGGCGATGCCGCCGGCATGGCCATCGAAGCGGTGGACGCGGGTGGCCTTGTCGCGCAGGCCTTGCCTTCGGCGCAGGTGATCGGCTGCGTGGTGCACATCGCGGCGCTGACGCCCGAGCCCGGCCTGGTGGACCACCGCATGGGGCAGGGTCTGATCGTCGGTGAACCGCGGGGCGGTTCTTCCAGCCGTCTTCAAACCGTGGCCGAGGTCTTGCAGCGCGCCGGTTTCGACGTGACCGTGTCGCCCACCATCCACCACGCACTCTGGTACAAGCTCTGGGGCAATGTGACGATGAACCCCGTCTCGGCGCTCACCGGCGCGACGGCGGACCACATCCTGGACGATCCGCTGGTGCGGGCCTTCTGTTCCGCCGTGATGGTGGAGGTGGCGGCGGTCGGCGCGCACATCGGCTGTGCCATCGACCAGACCCCGGAAGACCGCCACGCGGTGACGCGCAAGCTCGGCGCCTTCAAGACCTCGATGCTGCAGGACGTGGAAGCCGGGCGGCCACTGGAGCTGGACGGCATCGTCGCCGCGGTGCGCGAGATCGCCGCGCGCGTGGGCGTGGCCACGCCCAACCTGGACGCCTTGTTCGGCCTGGTGCGGCTGATGGCGCGCGGGCGTGGGCTTTACCCGGCGGGCAGCCCATAGCGCAGGCGGTTTTCAGGGCAGACCCTGCAGCTTTCAGGACAGTTTCAGCTCTCTTCAGGACAGCGTGAGGGTGCGGATCGGACACTGATTCCGTTCCGTGTCGAGACCCCCAGGGGGCGCGACAGGACCACCGCCCGTGCAGCGACACCTGTGTCGCCCGGGCCCATCCATCCACTGTCCCACGAGGAGCCCGACCATGACCCGTTCGAAGACGCTGCGCACCACCGCACTCGCCCTGGCCGCCGGCCTGTGCACCACCACCTGGGCCGCCGAGATCGGCAGAGACTTGCGCTCCGGCCAGTGGTCGCAATGGGCGTATTCCATGCCCACCTCGGTCAACCCCCTCGTGGATCAGTCGGGCCAGCACTGCATGGTCGGCCAGAACGGCAGCACCTGGAAGCTGGCGCCCAACCTCGGCGGTGACACCAACCGCAGCTGCACCGTGCCGCAGGGCGCCAAGCTGCAGTTCATGGTGGCCGGGGCCACCTATGTGTACACGCCGGGCTTCTGCGGCGACCCTCCGGGCCTGTCGGTGCGTGACCAGCGCGCCATCATCGCTGCACACGTCGACACGCTGACGACCCAGGTGCTGCTCAATGGGCAGCCGGTGCCCACCCAGCGTGTGCGCAGCGCGGTTTTTTCGGCCGCGATACCGGCCGACAACCTGTTCACGCTGTTCTGCGGCGGGCCGGGTTCGGTGCCGGCGGGTGTCTTCCGGTCGGTGGACGATGGTCATTTCGCCGAGATTCAGAACCTGCCGGTCGGCACGCACACGCTTCAGATGTTGGCCAGCAACGGCGGCGGGTTCAACCAGAACGTGGTGTTCACGCTGACCGTGGTGCCGCGGCCCTGAGTCGGTCGCAGCGGCCCGAAAACCGGCCCCGCAGGGCCGGTTTAGCCGCTACGCTCCGGCCCACGGCACGGGGAGCCCGCCATGAACGAGACCCACAGGCGCCAGGATGCGCTGCGCGCGGCGCAGTGGCGGTTTGCACTGCTGGTGCTTTGCCTGTGCTGTGCCGGCCTGCGGCTGTGGGCCATGGCGTACCTGGAACGCAGCATCGTGCCCGAGGCCGCAGGCGGCATGGGGGTCCAGATGCGGGGCTACGTCAATGGCCCGCTCTGGATGACCCCCATCGTCGGCGTACTGCCGGGTTCCGACGCCGAGCGACAAGGGCTGAAACCCGGTGATCGGCTCAGCTTCGACCGCATCGGTGACCGCTGGCGCATCAAGGGTGTCGGGGAACCCATCCCCGTCACCATCGAGACCGACGGCCAGTTGCGACAGCTCACGTTGCGCACGGTGCAGCGACCCGCGCGCTTCGACGATGCCGGCCTCTGGCGCGAGCTCACCGGCCTGGTCGAGAGCTGGATGGCGCTGGGCATTGCCGCCCTGCTGGCCTGGCGCCGCGCCGACAGCCGGGCCGTCCGCGCGCTGGCGGCCGCGCTGGCGGTCTACAGCGTGGCCGATGTCGGCCAGCGCTTGCCGGCCGGCACGGTGCAGGCGTTGATGGTGCTCACCTCCCCGACGGTGCAGCTCAGCTTCGCGAGCGCGGCCTACCTTTATTTTGCGATGGCCTTTCCCGACGACGGCCGCCGGTTCGACAGCGCGCGCGTACGCTGGGCCTACGGCCTGCCGGTGGCGTTGACCCTGGGCTTCTGTGCCTTCGAGACGGCCTTCCATCTGCGGCTCACACCCTTTGAGCCGCAGGACTGGAAGTTGATTTTCGAGCGCATCAGCGGCGGCATGAACCACCTGGCCAGCCTGGTCACCGTGGGCTTCCTGTGGATCGGCTGGCGGCGTGCCACCGGCCAGGCGCGTCAGCGGGCGGCCTGGCTGGGCATCAGCCTGGCCATCATGATGTCGGGCTACGTGCTCTTCCTGATCGCGGGCATGTTCCCGGGCCGCAACCAGCAGCGGGAGCTGACCTTCGAGTTCGTGCAGATCTTCCTCAGCATTGCGGCCATGCTGGGCCTGGGTTATGGCGTGCTGCGCCACCGCGTCTTCGGCTTCGGCTTCGCGCTCAACCGGGCCCTGGTCTGGGCGCTGGTGCTGGCGGTGCTGCTGGGCGGCGTGGCCCTGCTGGGTCTGCTCGGCGCGCGCTGGCCGGCACTGTCCAACCCGGGCGTGGCGGCGGCGGCCAGCGTGCCGCTGGCGCTGCTGTTCGGTGCGGCCTTGCCGCGCCTGCGCGCGGTGGCCGACCAGGTGGTGCAGCGGGTTTTTTTCGCCAACTGGCGCAACCACGAAGAGGTGCTGTGGTCTGCGGCCCGGGCGGCGGCCGGTGTGCAGGGGCAGCAGGCGCTGATGCAGCACTACCTGGCCGCCATCAGCCGTTTTGCCGGCGGTGCCGCGGCCAGTTTCTACCAGGCCGACGGTGTCGAGGGCACGGTGGCCTGCACCTGCCAGGCCTCGACCGCAGCGGCGCTGCCACAGGCGTTCCACCTGAGCCCGGCCGAGCTGCGCACCCTCCAGGCCCAGCGCCTGCCTGCGCCGCTGGCGCTGGCGGCGGGCGCCGATGCACTGGCCGTGCCCGTGGTGCACCGGGATGCGCTCACCGGCTTCCTGCTGCTGGGCACACGGCCCGATGGCGCCCCCTACCGGCCCGACGAAGTGCGCGCCGTGGCCCGGGCCACGCAGATGCTGCAGGAGGACCTGCAGGCCGACGCCGGGCGCACCCAGGCCCAGCTTCTGGAGCAGAAGCTGGTGGCGGAAGCGCAGGCGCGTGAAGCCGCTCAGGCCGCCAATGCCGCCAAGAGCCTGTTCCTGGCCACCGTGAGCCACGAGATCCGCACACCGATGAACGGCGTGATCGGCATGACCGGCTTGCTGCTGGACACACCGCTGACCGAGGACCAGCGCGACCACGCCCGCACCATCCGCGAGTCGGCCGAATCGCTGCTGGGCATCATCAACGACATCCTCGACTTCTCGAAGATCGAAGCCGGCCGGCTGGAGCTTGAGGACCAGCCCTTCGACCTGCGCGAGTGTGTGCGCCTGGCCCTGGACCTGGTGGCCTTGCCGGCGGCGCACAAGGGCCTGCGGCTGGTCTGCAACATCGCCGCCGACGTGCCCGTGGCCGTGGTCGGCGATGCCGCGCGTCTGCGCCAGATCCTGCTCAACCTGCTGGGCAACGCGGTCAAGTTCACCGAGCACGGCGAGGTCGTGCTGCAGGTGCAGGCGCCGGCCAGCGGCCGGCTGGCCTTCGAGGTCCGCGACACCGGCATCGGGCTCAGCGAGGCCGGCCGCGCCCGTTTGTTCGAGCGCTTCAGCCAGGCCGAGCCTGGCATCGCACACCGCTTCGGTGGCACCGGCCTGGGCCTGGCCATCAGCCGTCAGCTGGCCGAGCGGATGGGCGGCAGCATGGGTGTCCGCAGCGCCGGGCCCGGTCAGGGCAGCTGCTTCTGGTTCGAGGTCCACGCGCCGGCCGCCGCACCGGGGCTGTTGCCGCCAGCGGCGGACACCGCACCCGTGACGATGGACCCGCAGATGGCCACCCGCCATCCGCTGCGCATCCTGCTGGCCGAGGACAACGGCGTGAACCAGAAGCTCGCGCTGCGGCTGCTGGAGCGCCTGGGCTACCGTGCCGACCTGGCCAGCAACGGGCGCGAGGCGGTGCAGAGTGTCGAGCGCCAGGCCTACGATCTGGTGCTGATGGACGTGCGCATGTCGGAGATGGACGGGCTGCAGGCCACGCGCGAGATCGTCGGCCGCTGGCCGGCCGGGCGGCGCCCGCGCATCGTCGCGATGACGGCCAATGCGCTCGATGGCGACCGCCCGCAATGCCTGGCGGCAGGCATGGACGAGCACCTGACCAAGCCATTGCGCGTGCGGGCCCTGGTGGAAGCGCTGGCTTCCACCCCGGCGCGAACGGATGCCTGAGCCATGGACACCCCTGTGATCGACCCCCTGATCTTCGAGGCCTTGCAGGCCAATGCCGGCGCCGACTTTGTGCAGCAACTCGTCGATGCCTTTGCCGAAGAAGGGCCGGCCTTGGTGAGCCAGCTGCGCCGGGCGGCGGCCAGCGGCGATGCCGAGGGGTTCGTCACCACGGCTCACACGCTGAAGTGCAACGGCATCACCTTCGGCGCCAGCCGGCTGGCCGGGCTGGCGGGCCGGCTCGAGTGGCAGGGCGTGGCGGCCGATGGCCCCGCGATCGACGCACTGGCCGCCGAGCTGGCGGCCACGCTGGCGGTCTTGCCCGGTCTGGCGCGGCAATGAGCGGCACGGTTCTCCCGCCGACGCCCCTGGTATTCGGCCATCTCGAGCTGCGGCCGGCCGAGCGGCGCGTGCTGGTCGACGGCCAGCCGGTGGCCCTGGGGGCGCGTGGTTTCGATTTGCTCTGCGCGCTGGTGGCCAGGCGCGAGCGGGCCGTCGGCAAGGACGAGCTGCTGGACGAGGTCTGGCCCGGTCTGGTGGTGGAGGAGAACAACCTGCAGGTGCAGGTCTCCGGCCTGCGCCGCGTGCTGGGCGCCGAGGCGATCACCACAGTGCAGGGCTTCGGCTACCGCTTCACGCTGGCGCACGGCCCGCGGCCGGCGGGCGGTGCGGCCGAAGCGATGCCACCCCGGCCCGGGCCCCTGGCCAGCGTGGCAGCGGCGCGCGTGCTGGTGGCCGATGACAACCGCGTCAACCGGCTGCTGTTGTGCCGGTCCCTGGAGTTGATGGGCCACGAGGTGCTGAGCGTGGGCGACGGCCACGGGGCACTGGCCCTGCTGCGGCAGCAGCGCTTCGAGCTGCTGCTGCTGGACCTGGCCATGCCCGGGCTCGACGGCTTTGGCCTGCTGGCGCTGCGCCACGCCGATGCTTCGTTGCGCGAGGTGCCGGTGATCGTGACCAGCGCGCTGGGCGGCGTGGCACCGGTGGCGCGCTGCATCGAACTGGGGGTCGACGACTTTTTGCACAAACCAGTGGACCCCTGGCTGCTGCGGGCCCGGGTCGACGCCAGCCTGGAGCGCCACCGCCTGCGCCAGCAACAGGCGCAGGCCCTGCGCAGGCTGGGGCCCACGCCGTCGGATGGCGCGCAGCGCTTCGACGATGCGGTCGTGCTGGCAGCCGGCCTCCACGGCCTGGACGATCCGACGGACCGGCCATCGCCGGAGCAGACCCTGGAATTGGTGAGCCATTGGGGCACGCTGATGGTGGACGCCATTGCGCAGCGCGGCGGCGTGCTGCTGCAGTTCACCGGCGACACCTTGTTGGCGCGCTTCGATGCTGCCAGCGCCGCCCAACAGGCCGCGCAGGACATGGTGGCCTTGTCGGGCCAGTTCAACGACGAGCGCCGCTTGTCCGGTCAGGGCCCGGTGAGCCCGGGCATCGGCATCGCTGCTGGCCCGCTGGTGGTCGGCACGGCGTCCACAGTGTCCCGTGTGGCCTGTGCGTGCATCGGCGCCGTGGTGGGGCGGGCGCAGCGCTTGGCCGCGGCGTGCCCGCAGGCGGGCCTGGCCATCCTGACGGACGAGGGGATCGACGCCAGCGCACCCATGGCCAGATTCGGGCCGGCGTGATGCCACGCGGCCTAACGGGCGCGGTCCCTAGGCGTGGGCGTGGGCGTGGCGGAGGCCGGTGGCCCCAGCGCCGACAACACGCAGCCCACCGCGTGCTGCACGGCGGATTCCGTGTCGCTGGCGTCCAACGCCAGGTGTGTGCGGTGGTAGTGCCAGGTCGTTGCCGTCAACAGATAACGCAGATTGACCGCCGCCAGCGCGCGGCGCTGGTCGGGCAGGTACGGCCAGTGGCGGTCAATCAGGGCCCGCAGCGCGCACCATCGTTCCGCGGCCCGGCTGTCGCGCATGTGGCCAAACAGATCCGATGTGAGGGCCTCGCGCGTGAGCGCAGGCTGCGCTTCGAAGCGGGCAAACAGCGCGGCGGTGTACCCGCCCAGGGCCGCTGGATCGTCGGGCACCGGGGGGGTGGACAGCCGGCGCGACACCTCGACCGCCACCGCCGCCAGCAGCAGGCCGCGGTTCGTGAAGTGGCGGTAGACAGTACGTTCTGAAACGCCGGCGCGCGCAGCAACCGAGGCGCTGGTCAGCGCGACAGTGCCGTGCGCCTGAATTTCGTCGGCAGCCGCGACGACGATGCATTCCCGCGTGGTGTCGCGCAGCCGCTCGTGCAGTGGGGGCGGTGACGGCTTCATGTTGACATGATATCTGCCATGGTGTCAGACTGACTGACATTGCAACCCTGGGTCTTGCCATGACCGTGCCACTCGTTGTCTCCCGCGACCCCGCCGCGGCGCTGAAGGTGCTGGGTGCAGATGTGCGCTTCCTGTGTGAGGCTGAACACACCGCAGGCGCGTTTTCGATGATGGAAGTGATGCTGCCGCTTGGTGCCGGCCCGCCACTGCATCACCATGCCTGGGACGAGGCCTACTATGTGGCGGACGGTCTTGTGCGTTTTGTGCTCGATGGTGTCGAGCGCGAGGTTGGCGCGGGCGACTTTCTGTACGCGCCTGCCGGGACGGTGCACGGCTTTTCCGGTCTGTCGGCCAGCCCTGCGCGCTTGCTGATCCTGGATGCGCCGGCCCACGCCGCCGGGTTCTTCCGCCAGGTGCACCGCGAGGTGCAGCAACTGCCGCAAGACGGCGCCAAGGTGCCGGCCATCGGGCTGCAACACGGCATCCACTTCCTGCCCCCCTGCGCGCCCTGAGCGTCCCGGGCTGCGGCTGCGCCCGGCCAGTCTATGTGTCGACCTGGGTCCCCAAGGCTGCCACCAACTCGTCCAGCGTCGCGTAGAGCCGGCCTACCACCGCCGGGCCCAGCTTGTCCTCCAGCCGCTGGTACGCGGCTTCGATCTCCGGTGCCATGCGCGCCGCCAGCCGTTTGCTGCTGGCGGTGGCCGTGATCACCTGGCGGCGTTTGTCGTGTGCCAAGCCCGCCCGGCTGATCAGGCCTTGTTCTTCCATGCGCGCCAGGATGCCGGCCAGGCTGGGGCTGGAGATGCCGCAGAGGCGCCCGATCTGCCGCGGCTCCAGCGCGCCGAACTCCACCAGCACGCGCAGGATGCGCCACTGCTGCTCGGTCAGACCATGGGCATGGAGGATGGGCCTGAACAGGGCGATCACCCCTTCGCGGGCCAGCAGCAGCAGCAGGGGCAGGTTCCGGTGCGGGATGCCAGACGCAGGGGTGATCTCGGGCTTGACGGCAGGCATGGGGCCTGATTATATTGCTAACATGTTAGTGAATCAACCGCCCGTCACGCTGGACTTCGCGCCCTGGCGCCTCAGCGGCACCGTGCTCGGTGTGTTGATGAACCACAGTCCCGCGCTGGCCGCTTTGGGTGATGCCGTGTTTCAGTCGCCCTACAAGGCACCGCCGCAGGCGCCGGTGCTGTACGTCAAGCCGCGCAACACCTGGCTGGCCAGCGGTGGCGCGGTCACCGTGCCGGCCGATGCGCCCGAACTGCTGCTGGGCGCCACGCTGGCCGCGGTGATCGGCCGCACCGCCCATGGCGTGCCGGCCGCGCAGGCGCTGGACCATGTCGCTGGCTGGTTGCTGGTGGCCGATGTCTGCGTGCCGCATGAGCTGTACTACCGCCCCTCGCTGCGCTGGCGTGTGCGCGACGGTTTCTGCCCGCTGGGCCCGGCCGTGGTGCCGCGTGAGGCCGTGCCGATGCCCGATGCGCTGACGCTCACGGTCGAGGTGGACGGGCAGGTGGTGCACCAGCCCTCCACGGGCGACCGCGTGCGCAACATCGCCACGCTGATCGCCGATGTCAGCCGCTTCATGACCCTGCAGCCCGGGGATGTGCTGATGCTGGGTGTGGCGGCCGGCGCGCCGCGCGTGCACGCCGGGCAATCGGCCCGCATCACGGCGCCGGGGCTGGCGCCGCTGGTGATGCGCTTTGTCGCGGAGGCCGCATGAAGACCGCCCGCATCGCCTGGGCTGGCGCCGTGCACACCGCCGTGCCGCACCCGCAGGGCCTGCAGTTGCCGGATGGCACCGTGCTGGCTGAAGACACCGTGGTCTGGCTGCCGCCTGTGGAGCCCGGCACGGTCATCGCGCTCGGCCTGAACTACGCCGACCATGTCAAGGAGCTGAGCAAAGAGCTCTCCAGCACCTCGGCCGAAGAACCGCTGGCCTTCCTGAAGACGGCTTCTTCCGTCATCGGGCACCGCGGACACACACCCCGCCCGGTGGACGTGAAGTTCATGCACTACGAGTGTGAGCTGGCGGTGGTGATCGGCCGCACCGCGCGGCGCGTGAAGGCCGCCGACGCACTGGCCCATGTGGCGGGTTACACCGTGGCCAACGACTACGCCGTGCGCGACCACCTGGAAAACTGGTACCGCCCCAACCTGCGCGTGAAGAACCGCGACGGCGGCACCGTGCTCGGCCCCTGGTTCGTCAGCGCCGATGCCGTGCCCGACCCGCAGGCCCTGGCATTGCGCACCCGTGTCAACGGTGTCGTGACCCAGCAGGGCCACACGTCGCACATGATCCACAGTGTCGCGGCGCTGGTCGAGTACCTCAGCGGCTTCATGACGCTGCAGCCTGGCGACATCATCCTCACCGGCACGCCGGAAGGCGTGGTCAACGTCAACCCTGGTGATGTGGTCGAAACCGAGATCGACGGCATTGGCACCCTGGTGAACACTGTATGCGCATCGAACACCTGATCAACGGCCGGGCCGTGCCCGGCACGAGCTATTTCGA
>CAYTWU010000016.1:0-26509 GCA_964442175.1 uncultured Rubrivivax sp. | reverse complement strand
CAGATCCCGTGCATCGAACGCAACGCGATCGCGTCGGTCAAGGCCATCAACGCCGCGCGCATGGCGCTGCACGGCGACGGCACGCACTTCGTCAGCCTGGACAAGGTGATCAAGACGATGCGCGAGACCGGCGCCGACATGATGAGCAAGTACAAGGAAACCGCGCGCGGCGGGCTGGCGGTCAACATCGTCGAGTGCTGAAGCGGCGCGGCACGATACCGACCCGAAGTGGGAGCCCCCGCGATTTCTGACTGAAGTTCCGGCGAACACCGCCGAAATGCCTCTCAGGGCGCCGATTCGCGCGCCGCTGGAGACATGCATGTCCCGTTCGTTTCGTCTGGCCATGGGCCCTGGCCGCTGGTTGATGCAACGCCTGCGCCTGCCGTGGAAGCTGGGCCTGGTGGGGCTGACGCTGTTCCTGCCGATGTTGCTGCTGCTGGTGCTGCACGTGCAGCTGTTGCGCCAGCAGACCGCCATCACACGGGCCGAGGCCGAGGGTGCCCGTGTCGTGCAGGCCCTGCTGACCGTCACCGACCACTTGCAGCAGCACCGGGGCCTGACCAACCGCGTGCTCAGCGGCGACACCGGCGCCACCGGCCCGCGCGACAAGGCGCGTCACGCGCTGGCCGACGCCCTGGGCGCGGTGGACGCGCAACTGGCCGCGACGTCGGCATTCCGGCTGGACGACCATTGGCCGGCGGTGCGCCATGCCGTGGCCGCCCTGGGTCAGGGCCGGCACGAGACCCAGCGCAATGCCGCCTTCCGTCAGCACACCGACCAGGTCGAAGCGCTGCGCACCACGGTGCTGCTGGTCGGCGAACGTTCCGGTCTGCTGCTGGACCCGGAAGCCCAGACCTTTTTCCTGATGGACTTGCTGGTCGAGCGCACCCTGCCCTGGACCGAGACCCTGGGCCTGATGCGCGGCCAGGGCGCGGGGCTGCTGAGCCGGGGCGACGCCTCGGCCACCGAACGGGCCCAGATGCTGGGCCGCGTGGAACAGGTGCGCCAGCGCCTGCTGGACGTGGAACACCGCGTGCAAGCGCTGCAACGCGCCGGTGGCCAGGTGCCCGGTGCTTTTGCCGAGGCGCTGAAACACAGTCGCGACTTCGTGGCGCAGGCCGAGTCCACCTTCCTGGCCGAAGCCTTGCAAGGCGAGGCCGCGCCCTTTTTCCAGACCGGCACGCAGGCCATCCGCGCCGTCAACACCTTCGGCCTGGATGCCGGCCACCAGCTGCTGGCGGCGCTGGAGGCGCGCGAAACGGCCCAGCAGACGGAGCTGTGGTTGACGGCCACGGCCTCGGCCCTGGGCGTGCTGCTGGTGCTGTACCTGTCGGCAGCCTTCTACCTGAGCTTGACCGGCGCGCTGCGCCACCTGAGCAAGGGCATGGCGGCCGTGGCGGCTGGCGACCTGTCGCACCCCTTCAACATCCAGGGCCGCGACGAGTTGGCACAGATGGGCCACGTCGTCGAGCGCATGGCCGCGCAGCTCTCCAGCCTCGTGGCCGAGATCCGCAGCAGCGCCGTGCGCGTCTCCGACACCGGCCGCACGCTGGCCGAAGGCGGCGGCGCGCTCGCGGGCCGCACCGAGCAGCAAAAGACCAGCCTGGCGCAGTTCATCGCCACCGTCGAAGACACGCGCAGCAAGGTGGCGGCCAACGCCGCTGCCGTGACCACACTGGACGGCCTGACCGCGTCCCTGCGCGCCCAGGCCGAAGGTGGCGACCGGGAGATGGCGCAGACCGTGGGCGCGCTGGGCCAGCTGGAAAGCGGCTCGCGCCGGGTGGGCGAGATCATCGGCGTGATCGACGGCATCGCCTTCCAGACCAACATCCTGGCGCTGAACGCCGCCGTGGAGGCGGCGCGTGCCGGGGAGGCCGGCCGAGGTTTCGCCGTCGTGGCCAGCGAGGTGCGCAATCTGGCCCAGCGCAGCGCCGCCGCTGCGGCCGAGATCCGCACGCTGATCGGGCAGTCCCGCGAGCAGGTGGACGACACCGTGGCGCGCGTTCAGCGCACCAGCGCCGCGCTCGGCACCCTGGTGGACGGTGTGCGCGAGGTGTCGCAGCGCCTGCGCGAGATCGCCAGCACCAGCCAGCAGCAGCGCCAGGGCCTGGAAGACATGAGCACGGCCGTCTGCAGCCTGGACGAGATCACGCGCCAGAACGCGCAGTTGGTGGACGACTCGCGGGTGTCGTCAGAGGCGCTTGTGACCCGCGCCGAAGCCTTGTCCACGGCCGTCGCCACGATGAGGCTGCGCCAGGGCAGTGCCGACGAGGCCATGGCCCTGGTGCAGCGCGCACAGACGCTGATCGCGCAGCGCGGCCTGGCCGGCGCCAGCGCCGAGCTGCACAGTGCCGAGGCCGGCTTCGTGGACCGGGACCTGTACGTGTTCGTGATCGACCGCCAGGGCCAGTACCGCCTGCACGGCGCCAAACCGGCGGCCGAAGGCCAGCGTGTGCACACCGTGCCCGGCATCGACGGCGACCGCTTCGTGCGTGACGCCTGGGCTGCGGCCGAGGCCGGTGGTGGCTGGATCGACTACAGCATCGTGCAGCCCACCACCGGCGCGGTGCTGCCCAAGGTGTCGCGGATCGTGCCGCTGGCCGGCGATCTGCTGCTGGGCTGCGGCATCTACCGGCAGGCCGAGACGGCGGCGACCTGAAGCCGGTTCAGCATCAACGAAAAAGGGGGCGGATCACTCCGCCCCCCTTGCCTGGATGTGCGCAACGCACCGGCAGCGCCGGTGCGTCACATCTTCATCCCATGCAGGTCATCAACGCGCGATCGACGAGACACCGCCCTGGCCCTTGCGGGCAGCGGGGCAGGCACCCGGGGTGATGCTCACGGGCATGTCTTGCTGCAGCGTTTGCGGGGTGCCCGCGAACACGCCGGTCAGCGTGCCGGTGTTGTTGGTCTTGTTGAACTTCCAATCCAGCGTGTCCCAGCCGAACATGGCCGACGGGTTGCAGCCGGCCGGGCCGCTGCAGGTGGTCTTGCCCCTTCTGTAGCTCGCCGTGGTCTGGCGGCCAGAAGAACCACCGCAGTCATAGTTCACCCAGGTGGCGCGGCGATTGCTGTCAAACTGCATGGCATCGCAGAAGCCAGCGGGAGAGAACGAGATGCAGTTGACGGCCGCTGCATCTTCCGCCTGGGCGGTCGCTGCACAAGCCAGGATCGACAATGCGAACAGAACTTTCTTCATGGTTTACCCCACTGATTGATTGACAATGAACGGCCGCCAAGTCCAAGTTGGCACAAGCGACAAGCTTCTCCTCCCATCGCTTACTTCTGGACAACATTTGCCGTCCCCGAAGGATCTCGGCGCGGCAGCCGGGCGTCAACCCCCTTGAATCGAAGGCGAGTTTGGGCATGTTTTTTGCCATGTGCCATCTGTGCGCTGCAGCAAGCGTTGACGATGACATCACGGCAGGCCCATGCAACTGGCGCAGATGACGCCCGGGACCGCCGACCCTTGGAACAAGACGACAACGCGTGACCGCCAGCGCAACTTCATGATGCCGACCGTGCCGGCGCCTGTCAGCGCTGCGCTGCCGGCCAGCCACCCCATCCGGGCGGCACAGTCACGAGGCGCTTGGACGCTCAATCCGGCTTGATCTTCGCCCGCGCAATCACCGGCTGCCAGCGCTTCTGTTCTTCCGCAATGAAGCGCGCAAATTCCGCGGGTGTGCTGCCCACCACGATGGCGGCTTCGCTTTCCAGCAGCTTCACGGCCGCAGGTTCCTTCACCGCGCGGGCCGCCACCTGGGCCAGCTTGTCGGCATGGGCCTGCGGCAGCGAAGCCGGCGCCATCAGGCCATACCACTGCGTCATCTCGAAGCCCGGGTAACCCTGTTCGGCCACGGTGGGCACATCGGGCAGCTGCGCCAGGCGCTGCGGTGTGCCGGTGGCGATGCAGCGCAGCTTGCCGGTCTTGATGAACTGCATCACCGCCGGTGCGCCCACGGCGGCGCCGTCGAGCCGGCCGCCCATCAGGTCGGTCAGCTGCGGGCCGGTGCCGCGGTAGGGCACGTGCACGACGAAGATGCCGCTGGCCATCTTCAGGTACTCAAACGCCAGGTGACCGGCGCTGCCGTTGCCGGCCGAACCGTAGTTGAGCTGCCCGGGCTTGCTCTTGGCCAGCGCGACGAACTCCTTCAGGTTGTTCACCGGCAGCTCGGGCCGCACCACGTACAGGCTGGGCACCTTGGACAGCAGCGAGATCGGCCGGAAGCTCTTGTTCGCGTCGTAGGGCAGCTTGTCGAAGATGTAGGGGTTCACGGCCAGCGTGCCGATGTGGCCCAGGATCAGCGTGTGCTGGTCGTCGGCACGGGCCACCTCGCCCATGGCCAGGTTGCCGGCGGCGCCGGGTTTGTTGTCCACGTAGACACTCTGGCCGAGCAGCTTGCCCATTTCGGCGGCCGTGGCACGGGCGACGATCTCCGAGCTGCCACCCGGTGCAAAGGGCACGACGAAGCGCACCGTCTTGCTGGGCCAGGTGCCCTGGGCCCGGGCCGCCTGCGGCAGGGCGAGCGCGGCGCCCAGGCCGGCGGTGCGGGCGACGAAGCGGCGTCGCGTGAGGTCTGTGGGGCCCATGTCTGTCTCCTGGCCGTTGCGGCTGTTGTTCGGGGCGCCGATGTTGCCACGGACACGCGGTCACCCCTGCTCAGAACAGCGCCGTCACCTTCACCGTGCCGCCCAGGTGCTCCACGTCCACGCCGCCGGCACCGCTGCGCGCCAGGCGCAGCATGCGGTCGTTGGTGGCCAGGATCTCGGCCACGAAACCACGCACGCCGCGGGCCTGTGCCGTGGCGGCCAGCTGCTTCTGCAGCAGCGCGCCCAGGCCGCTGCCCTGCCAGTCCGGGTGCACCATGAAGGCGGTCTCGGCCAGGTTGCTGCTGGGGTCGACCACGTAGAGCGCGTGCGCCACCACCTGCGGGTTTTCGCGCTCGCCGGTGGAGGCCACCAGGGCCACCTCCGTCTCGTCGTTCAGGTTGCACAGGCGCTGCACGTCCTGCAGCGACAGGCCCTTGATCTTGCGGAAGAAGCGCGTGTAGACATCGCGCTCCGGCAGGCGGTGGAACAGGTCGCGCACGCGGTCGCCGTCGCTGGGCTGGGCCGGGCGCAGCAGCACGGCGCGGCCATCCTTCAACGTGGCGGCGTGTTCCTGCTCCACCGCGTAGGCGCGCAGGTTGCGCAAGGTCTGCTCGGCTGGCACGTAGCCCAGCGCGCGTGCCTGGGCCAGCAGCACGGCGCGGTGGTCCGGGTGGGCGATCTGGATCAGCGCCACGGCACGCTCGCGGATGCTGCGGCCGAACAGGTAGGCGATGCCGTACTCGGTGACCACGTAGTGCACGTCGGAGCGCGCCACCGTGGCGCCCTCGCCCGCCGCCAGCGTCGCGCGGATGCGGCTGCTGCCGTCGGCCGCGCAGGCGCCCAGGCAGACGATGGCCTTGCCGCCCGGCGAGCGCGAGGCGCCCTGCAGGAACTCCGCCTGCGCCGCCAGCCCGCCGTAGAAGCCGCCTTCCAGCTGGTCGGCGCAGACCTGGCCGCTCAGGTCCACCGCAAAGGCCTGCGTCACCGACACCATCTTGTGCTGCTGCGCGATCACCGCCGGGTCGGCCACCACCTCCAGCGGCTGGAAGCTGAACAGCGGGTTGCGGTCGATCAGCTCATAGAGCCGCCGGCTGCCCATGGCCATGCTGGCGACGATCTTGCCCGGCTGGTGGCTCTTGCGCCGGCCGGTGAGCACGCCGCGTTCGATCAGCGGCAGGATGGCGTCGGTGATGACATCGCTGTGGATGCCCAGGTCCTGCCGGTCCTGCACGAAGGCCAGCGCGGCCTGGCTGTAGCGGCCAGGGCCGATCTGCAGCGTGGCGCCGTCGTCGATGATGCCGCCGATGTAACGTGCGATCTGCTCGACCACGGCGTCGTCCGTGGCCGGGTGCCGGTACTCGATGACGGGCGTGTCCACGGGCACCAGGTGGTGGATCTGGCCCAGGTGCAGCAGGCTGTCGCCCATGGTGCGCGGCATGGCCGGGTTGACCTCGGCGATCACCAGCCGGGCACGCGCCACGGCAGCCGGGATCACATCCACCGACACACCCAGGCTCACGTAGCCGTATTCGTCGGGCATGGAGACCTGGATCAGCGCCACGTCCACCGGGATGCGGCCGATCGCCATCAGCTGCGGCACGCGTGCGGCCGAGACCGGCACATAGTCGGCCAGACCGGCACGCACCGCGGCGCGCAGGTCCTGGCCGACGAAGAAGCAGCGGTGGCGGTAGCGGCTGGTGGGCAGGCCGTCCGCACCCAGGGCCACGGCGCGGTCGGTCAGGAAGTGCAGCAGTTCCAGGTCGCTGGGCGCCGGGCTCAGGGTCTCCAGCGCCGCCACCAGGCTGCGCGGCGTGGCGCAGGCGGTGCCGATGAAGACATGGTCGCCGCTCTTCACCTGGCGCAGCGCCTCGGCGGCGCTGCAGAGCTTGGCGGCGCTGGCCACCAGGCGCGGGTCCAGCCCCGGCGCCTCGGTGGCCGAGCGGCCACGCGCCGACCAGGCCTCGGTGAGCCGCTGCAGCAGGCTGCGGGCGCTCATGGTGCGGGGCCGGACGGCTCGCCCAGGCCCCGCAGCCCCTGTGCGTTGAGCACCTCGATGGCGTGTTCGTAGCCCTGCTGCACGATGTGGTCGAAGCGGTGCCAATCCAGCATGCCCACGCGCGACAACGCCGGGTTGAAGTACAGCTGGGTCTGGGCCCTGGATTCGCGCTGGCGCGAGGTGCTGTACAGCACGGTCACGTTGATCAGGTAGCTCAGCAGCGAGGGCAGCTTGAAGCGGCGCTGCGCCCGGGGGCGCAGCTTGTCGCGCAGCAGTGCCGTGCTGCCGGGCATGGTGTCGAACGTGAGCTTGCGGGGTTCACGCCCAGCCAGGTCGACCCCGATCACACGGCCGATGCCGCGCCAGCGGCGCATCACGTCCACCGGGAAGTTGTTGAAGGTGCCGCCGTCGCAGAGCAGGTCACCGTCGACCACCACCGGCGGCAGCGCACCCGGGATGGCCGAGCTGGCCAGCACGGCGCGCAGCAGCGGGCCACGGCGCAGCAGCACCTCGCTGGCGCACGAGTAGTTGCTGGCCACGCAGTAACAGCCCTTCCACAGGTCCTCGATGTCCGCCTCGTGGCCGATCAAGCGGACCATGGCGTCATGCACCACGTTGCGCAGCCGGCGGCCCTTGATCAGCGACACCATCGGCAGCCAGTTGAAATCGCTGGTCGGCTTGCGGCCAAAAGCCCAGCGGGCAATGCCCAGCAGCTCTGGCGTGTCCGGGTCTGCGGCGACCGCCGCCGCCATCACCGAGCCGATGCTCGTGCCACCGACCACGTCGACCTCGATGCCACGCTCGCGCAACGCGCGGTGCACACCCAGGTGGGCCAGGCCGCGTGCGCCGCCGCCGGCCAGCACCAGGCCCACGCCGTTGCGGCTTTGCAGCCGGGCCAGGCGGGCGATGTCGCGTTCCAGCTCGGGGCGGATGTGCACATGGTCGGCCACGGGCCGGCGCTCCAGCCAGGCGGCGGTGTGCTGCGGGCTGCGGCGCTCGGCGGGGTGCAGCAGCACCAGCACCTCGGTGGCATCGGTGCGCGGGGGGCGCACCACCAGGCACTGCGCTTCGATGGGGTGCAGCGCGGGCGGCGCATCGGCGTTGGCCAGCAGCAGCAGTTCGTCGCTGTGGCGGGTGCAGCGCTGGGTCCAGGCGGTGGCGCTGCTGTCGCTGACCAGCAGCACAAAACTGTGGGCCGCCTCGACCTCGTCGAGGTGCAGCGCGATGCGGCGGTTGGCGTCGGTGTCGCTGTCAGGGCGGGTGCTGATGCCGGGCTCGCCGAGCTGCGCATCCAGCGTCCGCGCATCCAGCACAGCGACACGCCCATACCGGGCCAGCTGCGCAGCGAGGCGATGCGCAAACGCGGTGGTTTCCACACCCCCGGACACCGGCACCAGCCCCATCGTCACCGGGCGGTCCAGCAGCGACAGCTGGCCCTGGGTCTGCAGCCGCTGGATGATCTGCCGCGTGAGCGCAATGGAGGCCTGCGCACTCAGCGTCAGCAGCCGCGTGAAGGCGGCCTTGCCCAAGCGCACCAGCACCGAATCGCGGATGGCCACCAGCGTGGCCGAACGCGGTTCATCGGTGTACAGGCTCATCTCGCCCACCACCTGGCCACGGCCGATCTCGCGCACCACGCGCTGGCTGCCGTCGTCCTGGCGGATGCTGGCCCGCAGCCGGCCGCTGACCAGCAGGTACATCGCGTCACCGGGTTCACCCTGGTTCATCAGGGCCTGACCTCCAGCGATTTCCACCCACTCGAGGTGCGCCCGCAGCAACTCCAGGGCGGCGGGCTCCAGGTCTGGCAAGGCGGCGTGCAGATGCTGCATCAGCAGCGTGTCGAGGTGGTGCGGGCGGGACGTGTCGGGGGTCATCGGTCAGCCAGAGCCAGATTGCCGCCAGACTTTAACCTGCGCCGATGTGGTGCACGGCGGCCGCGTGGGGCGGAGCCCGTCAGTCGATCTGCACGGTGTCGGGCAGCGCAGCCGGCATCGTCGGCAGGTGGGCCAGCGTCAGCTCCGACGGGCCGGGCCGGGCCGGGGCCTGGGTGGCGGCCGCGTCGTGCTGCAGCGTGGCTGGCGCCACGGGGTGGCCCAGCAGGTAACCCTGGAACTCGTCGCAGCCGTGTTTTTGCAGCATGCGCAGCTGGCCCGGGGTTTCCACGCCCTCGGCGTTGACGCGGATCTCCAGTGAATGTGCCAGCGAAATGACGGCGCGCACGATCAGGTTCACCTTGGGGTCGTCGGCCAGGGCCTGCGTGAAGGCCTTGTCGATCTTGAGCTTGTCGAACGGGAAGCGCCACAGGTAGGCCAGGCTGGAGTAGCCGGTGCCAAAGTCGTCCATCGCGACGCGCACGCCCAGGCTGGAGAGCGTGCGCAGCATGCGCACCACCTGCTCGGTGTTGCGCATCAGCAGGGTCTCGGTGATCTCCAGTTCCAGCCGCTGCGGGGCCAGGCCGCTCTGGGCCAGCGCGCGGGTCACGTGCTGCACCAGCTGTTCACCGCGGAACTGCGCCGGCGACAGGTTGATGGACACCGTCAGCGGCGCCGGCCAGTGCGCGGCCTCCACGCAGGCGCGGCGCAGCACCCAGGCACCAATGGCGTCGATCAGTCCGTTTTCTTCGGCCAAAGGGAGGAAATGTGCCGGCGGCAGCTCACCGCGGGTCGGGTGGGTCCAGCGCAGCAGGGCCTCGTAGCCGGTGAGCGTGTGGCCATCGCTGCCGTATTGCGGCTGGTAATGCAGGTGCAGGCAGTCGTGCTGAACAGCCTGGCGCAGGTCGCGCACCAGTTCGCGGCGGTCCTGCAGTTCGCGGTCGAGCTGGGCGTCGTAGAAGCTGAAGCCACCCCGGCCGGCGGATTTGGCGCGATACAAGGCCAGGTCGGCCTTGTGCATCAGCTCTTCCAGGCTGCCGGCATCGGCACCGAAGATCGCCGCGCCGACGCTGACGCCGCAGGACACCGGCGTCTGACCCCCGCTCGTTGAGTGCACGCGGTAAGGCTTGCTCAGGGCATCGAGGATGCGCTGCGCCGTGCGCCGCACGGCTTCCGCGCCTTCCACGCCCTGTTGCAGCACCGCAAACTCGTCGCCGCCCAGCCGCGCCACGGTGTCGCCGTGGCGCAGCACATCGCGCAGGCGCTGCGTGGCCTGGCGCAGCACCTGGTCGCCAGCGGCGTGGCCCAGGCTGTCGTTCACGTCCTTGAAGTGGTCCAGGTCCAGGCAAAGCACCGCGAAGTCGCCCCCGCCCAGCCTGCGCCGCTGCACGGCCTGCGCCAGCGCCTCGGCAAAACTGCTGCGGTTGAGGGCACCGCTCAAGGCATCGTGCCGCGCCAGGTAATGCACCCGGTCCTCGGCCCGGCGCTCGGCGCGCTGCCGGCTGCGCAGCTGGGCCAGGCCCAGGCCGGCCACGGCCGACAGGCCCAGGGCCACCGCCAGCGTGTTCTGCCACAGCGCGACCTGCACGCTGGCATGGCGCTCGGTCTGGTCCACGTGCACCTCCACGGCGCCCAGCACACGGCCATCGGCCTTCACCGCCACCAGGGCCTGGCTGTAGTAAGGCGGGCGGTCGCCGCGGCCATCGCTCTCGCGCAGCTCGACCTGCGTCTCGCCGCGCAGCACCTCGGGCGGCAGGCTGGCGCGGCGCGCAGGTCGCAGCACCTCGGCGTCCGGCCGGTCCAGGTCGTCGGAGACCAGCAGCTGCACACCATCGCCGCGGAAGAGCTTGAAGCGGAACACATCGCCCACCCGGCGCAGCTGGCGCAGGCTGGCCAGCGCCGCGGGGCTGGCCTGGCCCGCCAGCAGGGCTTGCAGGTCGGGCGTGGCCTCGATCACCAGCTCGGCGTGGTGCAGGGCCAGGTGTTCGGCGTCGTGCTGCAGCTGGTCACGCGACGACTGGTGCATGGACATCAGCACACCCGCCACCGCCAGCAGCACCGTGACGGCCCAGGCCAGCGGCCAGCGCCAGCGGGCAGTGCGGGTCGGGCTGCTGGGCATTCGACAACTCCTGGAAAGACACAGCGGGCCCCCTGGCCCGCTGGTGTCACCGTGTTGTCGGCCCGGCGGCCATGGCCTTGAGGCTCGTCCGCGCTCAGTCCCTGTCAGCCGGCATGGCAGCCGGCAAGACCGGTCCACCACCCGCCTCGTGCGCGGCGGGGGCGTGTTTCTTGTCACGCACCAGGTAGCTGTAGATCACCGGCACCACCACCAGCGTGAGCAGGGTCGAGGTCAGGATGCCGCCGATGATGGCGCGGCCCATCGGGGCCTGGATCTCGCCGCCGTCGTTCAGCGCCAGGGCCAGCGGCAGCATGCCGAAGACCATGGCCGCGGTCGTCATGATGATGGGCCGCATGCGGATCAGGCCGGCCTGCAGCAGCGCATCCTTCACCGTCGCGCCGGCCTTGCGCGCCTGGTTGGCAAAGTCCACCAGCAGGATGGCGTTTTTGGTCACCAGGCCCATCAGCATCACCAGGCCGATCATCGAGAACACGTTCAGCGTGCTGCGCCAGGCCAGCAGCGCCAGCATCACGCCGATCAGCGCCAGCGGCAGGCTGGCCATGATGGCAATCGGCTGGATGAAGCTGCCGAACTGGCTGGCCAGCACGATGTAGATGAAGATCACCGCCAGCAGCATCGCGCTCAGCATGCCGCCGAAGGCGTCCTGCTGCTCCTTGGTCTGGCCACCGACATCGAAGCTGTAGCCGGGTGGCAGGTGGGTCTGCTCCACCAGCTTCTGCACGTCGTTGCCCACGTCACCGGTGGGCCGGCCTTCGACACCGGCGAACACCGCCTCGCGGCGCTGCAGGTTCTGGCGCCGGATGATCTGCGGGTTGAACACGGGCTCCACCGTGGCCACGCTGTCCAGCGTGATGGGCGTACCGTCGGCGGCAAAGGCCACCGGCAGGCCGCGCATCTGCTCGATGCTCTGGCGCTGCGCTTCGGGCAGGCGCAGCACCACGTCGACCAGGTCGCCGTCGGGTGTGGTCCAGTAGGTGGCGGTTTCGCCGTTCACGTAGGCCCGCAGCGACGAGGCCAGTTGTGGTGCCGTCAGGCCCAGCTCGCGCACGGCGCCAGGCTTCAGGCGCACGGCGTAGGCCGGCACGCCGGGCTGCACCGAGAGCTCCACGTCCACGATGCCGGGGATCTTCTTGAGCTTCTCGGAGAACTCGGTGGCCACCTTGGCCAGGCCCTCGGCGTCGCTGCCCAGCAGCGCCACGTAGATGGGCCGGTTAAAGCCCACGGACGCATCGGTGCCCGGGATCCTGGCGATCTGCGCGCGGATGGTGTCTTCCACCTCCTTCTGCGAGCGGCTGCGCTCTGCGCGCGGCGTCAGCGCAATCTGCAGCCAGGCCTGGTTGCGCTGGCCCGAGCCACCGACCCAGGTGGACACGGTCTTGACCTCGGGCAGTGCACGCACGATGTCCTCGATCTGGCGCACCTTGGCATCGCTGCGCTCCAGGCTCGATCCCACCGGCATGCGCAAGGCCAGCTGCGTGAAGCCCTGGTCGGTCTGCGGCACGAACTCGCTGCCCACCAGCGGCGCCAGGCCGATGGCGGCCACGAAGCTGCCGGCGCCGATGGCCAGCACCACGCCACGCGGTGTCAGCGTGGCCGAGCGGAGGCGGCGCGGCTGGCTGCGGTCGCGCCGGCCGTCGGCATCAAACGGGCGGCCAAAGGCCGGCAGCACCCACAGCCGGTAACGCCGGCCGCTGAAAGCCCAGTGAATGACGTTTTCATAGACCCGGTGCAGCCCGTCCATGCCGCGGTCCACGGCGCGCATCAGATGGCCCAGCACCGGCAGCCGCAACAGGCGTGTGGACGGCGGGTCCTTCCAGACGCTGGACAACATCGGGTCCAGTGTGAAGCTGACGAACAGGCTCACCAGCACCGCCACGACCACGGTGATGCCAAACGGGAAGAAGAACTTGCCGATGATGCCGCCCATGAACGCCACCGGCACAAACACCGCGCAGATGGCAAAGGTGGTGGCCAGCACCGCGAGGCCGATCTCCTCGGTGCCCTCGCGCGCCGCGGTGAAGTGGTCCTTGCCCATGGCCACGTGGCGCACGATGTTCTCGCGCACGACGATGGCGTCGTCGATGAGCAGGCCGATGGAGAGCGAGAGGGCGAGCAGCGTCATGGTGTTCAGCGTGAAGCCGAACGCCCACATGGCGAAGAAGCTGGAGACGATGGCCACCGGCAGGGTGAGTCCGGTGATCACGGTGGAGCGCCACGACGCCAGGAACAGGTAGATGATCATCACCGTGAGGATGGCGCCGAGGACGAGCGTGTTCTGCAGGCCCTTCAACGAACCTTTCACCCAATCGCTGGACGCGTAGATCAGCTTCATCTGCACATCAGGCGGCAGCAGCGGCTTGAGCTCCTCCATCGCCGCCTTCACTGCGTCGCCGGTCTTGACGATGTTGGCGTCCTGCTGCTTGTAGACGTTGAAGTTGATCGCGCGCTGGCCATCGATGCGGGCCTGCGAATCCGGCTCGCGCTCACGCTCCACCAGCACGCCCAGGTCGCCCAGGGTCAGCGGCAGGCCGTTCTTGCGCGCGACGACGATGTCCTGGAACTGGCGCGGGTCGCGCACCCGGCCTTCCACACGCAGCAGCGAGTCCTGCACCGCGGTGCTGATCACGCCCACCGGCTGGTCGGCATTGGCCGCGGCCAGCGCGCTGGCGATCTCGGCCGGCGTGACGCCGTAGGTGCGCAGGCGCACCGGGTCCAGGTCGATGCGCACCTCGCGCTGCGTGAGGCCGTTGATGTCCACGCGCGCCACGCCTTCCACACGCTGCAGGCGCTTGCCCACCAGCTGTTCGCCGAGCAGCGAGAGCTCGCGGGCACTCCGCGTGGCCGACAGCAGCGCCAGGTTCACCACCGGCTCGGCGTTGTCGTTGTTGAAGCGCGCGATGGTGGGTGCCTCGGCGTCGTCCGGCAGGCTGGCCTGCACCGCGGCCACACGGTCGCGCATGTCCTGCAGCGCACGCGACATGTCGGTGTCCAGGCTGAACTCGGCGCTGATGCCGACCCGGCCCTCCTGGCTGCGCGACATGATCTTGTTGACGCCGGCCACGCTGTTGATGGCTTCTTCGATCGGCTTGGCGATCTCACGCTCCACCGCCTCGGGGCTGGCGCCGGGGTAACGCACCTCGATGAACACACCAGGCGGTGTGATGTCGGGCATCTGCTCAACGCCCAGGCGGTTCCAGGCGAACAGGCCCAGCACACACAGGGCCACCATCACCATGGTCGCGAAGACCGGGTTCTGGATCGAAACGCGGGTCATCCACATGGTTGTGCGCTCCTCACTTGGCGGCGTTGGACGCTGCTGCCGAGGCCACGGCCGCGGCCTTCTGGGCGACCACGCTGGCCTTGGCGCCCTCGCGCAGGTTCTCGAAGCGCGCGGCCAGCACGGTGTGGGCCGGCGTCAGGCCCTGCAGCACCTCGACGCGGCCCTCGCGGTCATCCCGGCGACCCACGGTGATGGCCCGCCGCGCGAGCACGCCGTTGGCTATCACCCAGACATGGTCCTGGCCCGAGGTGGTGCCCACCGCCGTGGCCGGCACCGTGAGGCGCTGCGTTGCATCCGCGAGTTCCGCCACGGCCACCGCGTACTGGCCTGCGCGCAGCCGTTCCTGCGGGTTGGGCAGTTCGATCGTGACGCCGATGGACCGGGTGCCCGCCGCCGCCGCCGGCGCGATGCGGGCGATGCGGCCGCTGACGGCTTCATCCATGCCTTCAACCCGTACCGCCACCGCCAAGCCCGGCGCGAGGCGCGAGACCTCGTGGGTGCCGACGTTGCCGGCCAGCTCCAGCCGCGCCAGGTCCACGAGGGTGAGCACCTCCTGCTCGGGGCTCACCTTCTCGCCGGGCAGCACGTGGCGCTTGGCGACAATGCCGGCGATGGGCGCCACCAGCGTGGCATCCCGCAGGCTGACGCGGGCCATGTCGGCCGAGGCGATGGCGGCATTGAGCTGGGCGCGCGTGGTCTCCAGCGTGGCGCGCGACGCGTCCAATGCGGCCGACGAGATGAACTGCTGCGCGGCCAGGCGTTCGTTCTGCGCCTGCGTGCGTTCGGCCTGGGCCAGGGTGGCACGCGCCGCGGCGACATTGGCGTTGCGTTCGGCCACGCGGCTGTTCACGTCCGCCAGGTCGATCTGCCCCAGCACCTGGCCGGCCTTGACCCGCGCCCCTTCGGCCACGGCCAGCGTCACCAGCGTGCCACCCGCCTTGGCCTTGAGCACGGCGGTGCCGGGCGCCACCAGCGGGCCGGAGAACTCCACCCGGCCGGGCATGGCCGCCAGCAACGGCTGCGCCACCTCGCGGGTGGCGAACTCCAGCGGCGTCTCGGGTTTCTTCTTGTCGCCCGGGGCCTGTGCCGTGGCTGCCGCTTCCTTGGGCTTGGCGGTGCTGACGATGGCCACGCCCACCCCCGCTGCCACCACGATCACGAGCCCGCCGCCGATGAGCCACTTCTTTTGCATGTGCTGTTCCTCTGTCCACCCTGTCGTCCAGGCGGCGCGAGTGTGTCAGCGCGTGGCAGCCGCCGCCAGCGGGCATGCGACGAACTGCAGCCGGGCGGCGACGGACTGCAGCCGCGCCAGATGTGGCCGGGAACTCAGGCCGTGTCGGCGAAGTCCGGCATCACCTGGGGCGGCATCCAGTCTTCGGCCGGGCCCCAGGCGCCCAGCAGCGGGCCCTGGCCCAGCCGGCAGCCGGCGCGGCCCAGGGCCTGGGCCTGCGCGGCGCTGTCCAGCCCATCGGCCACGGTCAACATGCCCAGGCTGGCGGCCAGCCGGGCGGTGGATTCCACCACCAGGCGCTGCGCCGGGCCGTGGCCGGCGCGCTCGACCAGGGTGCGGTCCAGCCGGACGGCGCGCACCGGCAGCTGGCCCAGGTGGGCGAGTGACGCGGCCCCGGCGCCAAACCCATCGGCCACCAGGGTGTGGCCCAGCTGGTGCAGGCGCCTGGCGGTGTCGGGCAACACGGCCTGGCGGCCGGCCTCGACCGGGTGCACACACAGGCGCACGCGCTCGCGGCCGATGCCGGCGCTGGCCAGGGCCTGTTCCAGCAGCGCCGGCAGCGTGGGGGCGGCCAGCAGCGTGGGCGGCAGCTGCAACCAGAGCGCAGCGTCGCCGCGCCGGTCCAGCGCCGGCAGCCAGTGCCGAAAGTGCCGGGCCGCGGGCAACAGCCATGCGGCCAGTGCGGCGGCCATCAGCTCGGCCGGCCAGGGCTCGTCGTTGTCCGCCGTCGGCAGGCCGTGCAGCGCGGCTTCCAGGCCGCAGGGGCGCAGCGACGGCAAGGCACACAGCGGACGGTAGACCACCTGCACCTGCCCGGCCGCCAGCGCACGGGCGGCGGCTTCGGGCCAGTGGGTGGTGGCCGGCGGCGCCGCAGCGGCCGGTTCGGCAGGTTCGGCCGGTGGTGCCAACATCGGGGTGGCACGCAGTTCCCGCACCAGCGGCTCGCCCAGCAGGCCGACCAGCGCGCCCAGGCCCACGGCCAGCGCGGCGGCCAGCGCGCCCTGCCCCGCCAAACTTGCAGCCGCCACGGCCACGATCACCGGCGACCACAGGGCCCATCGCAAGCGCCGGTGCAGCGGCTGGGCGGCGATGCGCCGCAGCAGGGGTGGGGTCTTGCGCATGTCCCCCGGCTTATCGGCGCGGTGGACGGGCACCTGTAGCCCCGCGCGTCAGGCGCTGGGGCTCAGCTGGAAGCTGGCCACGCGGCTGGCCAGCAGGCGGGCCTGCTCGTCCAGCGAGGCCGCCGCCGCGGCGGACTCTTCCACCAGGGCGGCGTTCTGCTGGGTGGCACGGTCCAGTTCCTGGATCGCCTGCGTGGTCTGGCCCACGCCCTGCGACTGTTCGTCGATGCCATGGGCCACGTTGGCCAGCAGGCTGTGCACCTGTGCCGCCGTGCCCACCAGCTGCTGCATGGTGATGCCCGCATGTTGCACCACCCGCGCGCCCGCCTCGACCTGCTCGACACTCTGCCCGATCAGCGTCTTGATCTCGCGTGCAGCGGTGGCGGTGCGTTGCGACAGCGTGCGCACCTCGCTGGCGACAACCGCGAAGCCGCGGCCCGATTCACCCGCCCGCGCCGCCTCGACCGCGGCGTTCAGCGCCAGGATGTTGGTCTGGAAGGCGATGCCGTCGATGGTGCCGATGATGTCGGCGATGCGGGTGGAGCTGCTGCGTATGCCTTCCATGGTCTGCACCACGTTGCCGATGATCTCGCCGCCCTGCCGGGCCGCGTCGGCATTGGTGGCGGCCAGCGTGGCCGCCTCGCGGGTGGTGCCGGCGGTGTGGCGCGCGGTGGCGGTGATCTCCTCCATCGCCGCCGCCGACTGCTGCAGGCTGGCGGCGGACTGCTCGGTGCGGGCGGAGAGGTCCATCGAGCCGGACGAGATCTCCCCGGCCGCGGTGACGATGCCGTCGGAGGCGCTGCGCACCTGCTGCACGATGGCGCGCAGCGAGGATTGCATCTCCTGCAGGTCGTTCATCAACGCGGCGGCTTCGTCGTTGCCCCAGGCCCGCGGCTGGGTGGTCAGGTTGCCGTCGCGCATGGCGTCGATGTGGAAGGCCACCTCGCGCAGGCCGCCCTCCAGCACCTTCTTGAAGGACACGAAGCAGTAGGCTGCCAGCACCAGGCCCAGCACCAGCAGCCCGGCCGTGACGTTGCGCGCGTGGGCCAGGCGGTGAATGCGCGCGGCCAGCAACATGTCCAGTTCGTCCGTGAGACGCCGCTGCGCGGCCACCAGTTGCCCGTGCAGCGCGGCGCCGGCCTTGCCGAGCTGGGCGGGCGAGTCGCTGGCCGCGACCAGCTCATGGAAGGCATGCAGGCCCTTGCGCATGGTGTCGAAGTCGCCCTCGGCGACAAACGCCGGGTGCAGGGTGGCCACCTTCTGCAAGGCGGTGGCCAGGCGCACGTCGTCCAGGTCGCTGCGCACCTCGGCTGCGCCGGTCGCCTTGATCAGCGACGCCGTGGCATCGGCCGCGTTGCGCGCGGCCAGCGACAGCGCCAGCAGGCGCCCGCTGGCATCCACCAGACTGGGCAGCGCGGCATTGGCGCCATCCATCAGGTAGTAGGTGTCCAGGTCCGGGTCCAGCGTGAGGTTGGAGCCGTCGTTGGCGGCGGTGATCAGGGCATTCAGCGCGTCGACGGCGGCGTCGTGGCGTGCCATGGCCGTGGCGGTGTCCCCGCCGGGTGCCGGACGTTCACGCACGGCCTTCTCGGCCGCAGCAAAGGCGGCGGCGGTCTGCAGCGCATCGCCGTGGGCGGCCTGCGCCGCGGCCAGGGCCTGCCAGGCAGGTGCCAGGCGGCTGCCACCGCCCGGGGCCACCGCGCCGAAAGCGGCACTGCGCTCCTCCACCAAGGCCTCCAGCACGGGCATGGCGTGCCGGATGTAGGCCACGCCCACGCGCTCGTGGCTGGAGAAGTCGAGGGCGGCGGCCTTGTCGCCGAAGTACTGCCAGGCCACCAGTGCCAGCGGCAACAGGAAGAGCGTGGAGATCAGGCTGGCCTTGGCGCGGAAACCAATGGCCCGGAAGACGCGGATGCCGGGTGCCCAGACGCCGTGGTACCGAAAATACTCCCCCATGCCATCGCTTCTAGGCTGGACAACAACTCGCATCATCACTCCTCGGGCCGAAGATTAATTACCTCAGCTTTCCCTTTCGGCACCCGTCCGTTAATCTTGAGTACTGCATTTGCTTGCTCGTTCACCCGCTCCAGCACTTCGCTGCGGCGCAAGGCCACCCAGCCCAGCAGGGCGATGCCGCTGGCGGCCCAGAACACGGCAGCGAAGCCCCAGCGGCTGCCCAGCCAGCCACCGGCGAGTCCCCCGACCACGCCGGAAAAGCCGTAGCCCAGCATCGAGTACAGCGCCTGGCCCCGGCCCCGCAGCGCGCCCGGGAACCAGCGGTGCACCAGTGCGATGCAGGCGGCGTGCTGGGCCGCAAAGGTGACGGCGTGCAGCAGCTGCGCCGCCAGCAGCATGGCCAGCACCTGACCGAAGGCCGCCGTCAGCGCAAAGCGCACCGCCGCCAGCAGCGCCGCCAGCTGCAGCCAGCGCCAGGGCGTGAGCCGGCCGAAGATCCGGCCCTGGGCCCAGAAAAACAGCACCTCCACCGCCACCGCCACGGCCCAGGCCAGGCCGACCACGCCCTTGCCGTAGCCCAGCTCGTCCAGGTACAGCGACAAAAACGCGTACAGCGCGGTGTGGGCCATCACCGTGAAAAACGCGCCGATGAAGAACCAGGCCACCGCTGGCCGGCGCAGGATGGCCACCACCGACGCGCCGGCCGTGTGCGCCGTGGCGGTCTCAGTGGCGCCCGGCAGACGCAGGGTCGCGAGCCACAGGACCGCAAAGCCGACGACGACAACAACGGGGAAGCTGCCAATGCCCGACCACTCCAGCACCGCGCCAGCCCCCACCACCGCGAGCGCAAAACCGAGCGAGCCCCACAGCCGGACGCGGCCATAACGTGCAAAGTCCATCTCGCCGCCGCGCTGCAGGTGCTGGGCCAGTGCCGCTTCCGACAGCGGCACGATGCCGCCGTTGGCCAGGAACAGCAGCGCCGTGAACACCGTCACCGCGGTGTGGCCCGGCCACCACCACAGCCCCAGCGCCGCCAGCAGGGCCAGGCCCGCGGCCCAGCGCACACCCTCGACACGGCGGCCGCCGCGGTCGCCCAGCCAGCCCCAGGCATAAGGCGCGACCACCCGCGTCCAGCTCTGCATGGAGGCGATGGCACCGATGGCCAGCGTTGAAAAGCCCAGGTCCTTGAACCACAGCGGCGCATACGGGTTGAACAACCCGATGGCCGCGAAGTAGAAGAACCAGACCGCCGAGAAGGCGCCCAGCGGCGCCGCTGCGGTCATGTGGGGTCGGCCTGGCCCGGGATGGCGGGCAACGTGTGCTGCACGTCGCCACATTGCGCGCGGTGGCGCAGCACATGGTCCATCACCACCAGGGCCAGCATGGCCTCGGCAATCGGCGTGGCGCGGATGCCGACGCAGGGGTCGTGGCGGCCCAGGGTCTCGATGGTGGTGGGCTGGCCAGCGCGGTCGATGGAGACCTTGGGCGTGCGGATGGAGCTGGTGGGCTTGATCGCGATGCGCACCACCAGATCCTGCCCGGTCGAGATGCCGCCCAGCACGCCGCCGCCGTGGTTGCTGCGAAAGCCTTGCGGCGAGAGTTCATCGCCGTGGTGGCTGCCGCGCTGGGCGACGACGCCAAAACCATCGCCGATCTCCACGCCCTTCACCGCGTTGATGCCCATCATCGCGTAGGCGATGTCGGCGTCGAGTTTGTCGAACAGTGGCTCGCCCAGACCCACGGGCACGTGGTGCGCACGCACCTCGATGCGCGCGCCGCAGGAATCACCGGCCCGGCGCAGGCTGTCCATGTAGGCCTCGAGCTGCGGCACCAGGCTGGCGTTGGCGGCAAAAAAAGGGTTCTGCCCGATGTGCTCGGCACCTTCGAACGGGATATCGATCTCGCCCAGCGCGCTCATCCAGCCGCTGAAGATGGTGCCATGCTGCTGGCGCAGCCAGTGTTTGGCCACGGCACCGGCGGCCACCATCGGGGCCGTCAGCCGTGCCGACGAGCGCCCGCCGCCCCGCGGATCGCGGTGGCCGTACTTGCGCCAGTAGGTGTAGTCGGCATGGCCGGGGCGGAAGGTGTCCAGCAGGTTGCCGTAGTCCTTGCTGCGCTGGTCGGTGTTGCGGATCAGCAGGGCAATGGGCGTGCCCGTGGTCAGGCCCTCGTGAACGCCCGAGAGTATCTCCACCGCATCGGGCTCGTTGCGCTGCGTCACGTGGCGGCTGGTGCCGGGGCGGCGCCGGTCCAGCTCGGGCTGGATGACGGCCTCGCTCAAGGCCAGGCCGGGTGGGCAGCCATCGATCACGCAGCCGATGGCCGGGCCATGGCTTTCGCCGAAATTGGTGACGCGAAAGAGTTCGCCAAAGGTGGAACCAGACATGCAGCCGATTCTAGGCCGCACCCTTTGCGGCGATCTCCGGCGCGCTGTGCACCTGCCGCAACGGCGACGCGGTGCGCACCCGGCCGCGGCCCATGCGCTTGGCGTCGTAACACGCGGCATCCGCCTGGGCCAGCCACTGCGCCGGGCTGGCGTGGTGGTCGCCCAGCTCGGCCACACCCAGGCTCGCGCCCACACGCAGCGTGTGCCCCTCCCAGGTGAGCGCCAATGCGGTGATGGCCTCGCGCACCTTCTCGGCCACGGCCAGGGCCCGCTCATGGGTGCAGCCTGGCAGCAGCAGGGCAAATTCGTCGCCCCCCAGGCGCACCACCTGGTCGCTGCCGCGCACACGCGACGCGATGGCCTGTGCCACGGCCACCAGCATGGCGTCCCCGGCTGCGTGGCCCGCGGTGTCGTTGATGGGCTTGAAGTGGTCGAGGTCGATCATCACCAGCGCCGCCGGCCGCGCGGCAGGCTGGGCATCGAACACGGCCTGCACGGCCTGCTCGAAACCCTGGCGGTTGACCGCACCGGTGAGCGCGTCGTGGTGCGCGGCATGTTCCAGGAGCCGGCGCGACTGCACCTGCTCGGTCACGTCGTTCACGCTCCAGATGGTGCCTGCCTGCGGATCACCAGCCACCACCGGCCGGGCCTGCAGCAAGGCCCAGAACCGGCTGCCGTCGGCGCGCAGCATCTGCCACTCGCCAGCATAGGACCGGCCTTCGCCAAAGGCCTGGCCCACCTGCGGGCCCAGCTGGGCGTAGTCTTCGTTGGAGGCAAAGATCACCTGCGCACGCTGGCCGACGATGGCCGCTTCGGCATGGCCCAGCAAACGGCAGAACTCGACGCTGACCAGCTCGAAGGTCTGGTTGCGCGTGAAGGCCAGGCCCACCGGCGCGGCGCTCATCACGCTGCCCAGCTTCTGCAACACGGCGGCGTTGAAGTTGTCGACCTGCAGGCGTTCGGCCCAGACGTGCTGCAGCGTGCGGGTCAGCCGCCCGATCTCACCGCCAGCGACGGGCCAGGGGCTGCTTTCGTCGCCGGCGAGCAATGCAGCAGCGCGCCGCTGCAGCCGGGCCAGCGGCCGGAACTGCCAGTGCAGGAAGACGCCCAGCAACACCCCCGCTGCCGCCGCCAGCAGCGCGGCGTCGCGCAGCGCCACATTGCGAGCTTGGCGCAAGGGCGCGAGCAGCGCTGCCTGCGGCACCAGGCGCCACACCTGCCAGCCGGCGCGGCTCTCGGAGGCTGTGCTGACCAGGTCGTCGCCGATCTGCCAGGTGGCGACATGGCCGGCCGAATCGCCCGCCTGCCAACGCAGTGCCGCCTGTTCGAACCGGGCATCCTCTCGCAGCGGGCGCATGATCCGCTGGCGCTCCGGGTGCGCAAGCACGCGGCCCTCGGCGTCGGTGATCACGGTCAACGTCGCGTCGTCGGCGCGCAGCATGGCACGCATGTCCTGCAGCAGATCGCGGCTGGCCAGGCGCATCGCCCCTCCAACGACGGCCACGACGCGGCCATCACGCAGCACCGGGTGCGACAGGATGACCACGGGCTCGCCGGAGATGCGCCCCGCCACCGGCGGCGAGATCACCGGCAGGCCGGCCCGCACCGCCTGACGGAAGTAGTCGCGGTCAGCCAGGCTGGTCTCGGGGTAGCGCACGCCGGCGCTGTCCACGTAGACCACCAACCGCCCGTCGGGCGAGGCCAAGAACAGGTTCGACAGGTGTTCCGGGGCCAGCCCACTGCGCGCCAGCACCTGGGCCGCCGACGCCGGCTCGCGGACTTCCAGTTCCCCGATCAGCGGGACCAGCGCGTCCAGGCTGCGTTGCAGCCAGACCAGGTGGCTCTGCACCCCTTGGGCCAGGTGCTCGGTTTCTGCCTGTTCACGCGCCGTGGACTGCCGCAGCAGGTCTTGTTCGGTCCGCGCCGCCAGCATCCAGGCGATGACCGACATGCCCACCAGCAGGGTGAGCAGGCCGCCAACGGCCAGGCGCGTCTGCAAGGACCGCAACCAACGTGGCCCCCGCCAGCCCGCAGCGGCGGACCCCAGGCGCAGCACCCAGCGGGCCCAGTGGCCGCGGCGGGTCACCGGCGCAGGCGCGTCATCGGAAAAGAGATCGGCATCCATATGCGATCACTTATCGCCGCCTGCCGCGCCAACTTGAGCGCGGACAAACAAAACGGGCCAGTTCCTTGTGAGAACTGGCCCGCGGTCTATCGATGCTGAATCAATGGTCGGGGTGGCGGGATTCGAACTCGCGACCCCTTGCACCCCATGCAAGTGCGCTACCAGGCTGCGCTACACCCCGACGAGCCTCACAGTATAGCCTGAAACAGCCGGGCCTCGATCAACCCGCCAGCAGACTGCTGATCGATTGCAGTTCGGCGCGCAGCTGCGCAGCCGACAGCGGCCCACCGGCGCTGGTGACGGCCACCGCAGCGACGGCACCCAGGCTGGTGTTCTGCAGCGCAGCGGCAGGTGCAGCCGCCTGCACGCGATCCAGGTCGGTCTCTGGCCCTTCGTCGTCGTCCGGCGGGCCCTGCAGCACCTGGTCGCTCAGGCGGTTGCGGGCGCCGCTGATGGTGAAGCCCTGGTCGTACAGCAGCTCGCGGATGCGGCGCACCAGCAGCACCTCGTGGTGCTGGTAGTAGCGCCGGTTGCCCCGGCGCTTCATGGGCTTGAGCTGCGTGAACTCCTGTTCCCAATACCGCAGCACGTACGGCTTGACGCCGCACAGGTCGCTCACCTCACCGATGGTGAAGTAACGCTTGGCTGGGATGGGGGGAAGCGATTTCTCCATTTAAATCAAGGAGATCGAGGAGTCTTCCCACACTTTACTCGAACTCGTCCGCCCCCGGGGTGTCACCTTGCACAAGAGACTTCAACTTGTGACTTGCATGAAACGTCACCACCTGCCGCGCCTTGATGGGGATGGACTCCCCGGTGCGCGGGTTGCGGCCCGGCCGGGGCGCCTTGCGCCGGATGTTGAAGTTGCCGAAACCCGAGAGCTTGACGTCCTGGGCCGAGACCAGGGTGCCGTGCACGATCTCGAAAAAGGCCTCGACCATGTCCTTGGACTCGCGCTTGTTCAAGCCCAGGCGGTCGAACAGCAGTTCGGCCAGCTCGGCCTTGGTCAGCGTCGGGGTCTCCAGCGAGGGCAGGATCACGCCCCGCTCGGTGTCCTTGGGCGTCTCTTCGTCGTTCATGCGGTCTTTCGTCAGGCGCGCAGCCGCGCACCGAAGGCCTGTGCCGCACGGGCCAGGGCAGCCTGCACCACGGCATCGATGCGTTCGTCGGTCAGCGTGGCGTCGGGGTCCAGCAGGTCCAGGCGCAGGGCCAGGCTGCGTTCGCCGTCGGCCAGGCCGGAACCGGCTTGCGTGGGCTTGTAGATGTCGAACAGCGTGACCTGGCGCACCAGGCCGGCGTCGTCCTGACGCAGCACCTCGATCAGCGCGTCGTGGGCCACCTGCTCGCCGACCACCAGGGCCAGGTCGCGCACGGCAGCCTGCTGGCGCGGCAGCGGCTGCACGTCGGGCCAGGGGCGCGCCAGCGCGGCGTCGAGGTCGAGCTCGAACAGCACCGGGGCCGACGGCAGCTCGTAGCCCTGGCGCCAGCGCGGGTGCAGTTCGCCGACGAAGCCGATCACCACGCCATCCAGTTCGACCTGGGCCGACCGCCCCGGGTGCAGCGCCGGGTGGGCGGCCGGCACGAACCGGGGCTTCAAGGGTGCGAGCAGGGCCTCGACATCGGCTTTGGCGTCGAAGAAGTCGACAGCGCGTTCGCGTGCGCCCCACTGCAGGCCGTCGGCCGCGCCGAAGGCCAGGCCCGCCACCCGCATGGGCTGGCGCAGGCCGGCCACCGCACGGTCACCGTCGGCTGCGGCGGCATCGCGCAGGAAGACACGGCCGGTCTCGAACACGCGCACACGGGTGGCGCGCCGCGCCAGGTTGTGGCGCAGCACGGCCACCAGGCTGCCCAGCAGGCTGGAGCGCATCACCGACAGCGGTGCCGCGATCGGGTTCAGCACGCGGATCGGGTCGGCGTTGCCCGCGAGCTCCTGCTCCCAGCGCGCTTCGACGAAGCTGAAGTTGATGGTCTCCTGGTAGTCCAGCGCGGCCAGCGCGCGGCGCAGCGCATGCACGCTGCGCCGCACCTCGGGCTGGGGCCGGGCCGTGACCGGGGCCACCGGCGGCGTGGCCGGCAGCTTGTTGTAGCCGACGATGCGGGCCACCTCCTCGATCAGGTCTTCTTCGATCTTCAGGTCGAAACGCCAGGAGGGCGGCGTGACGGTGATGACACCCTTGCCTTCTTCAAATGCCAGGCCCAGGCCGCGGAAGACATCGGCGCA
Organism: uncultured Rubrivivax sp.; assembly: GCA_964442175.1. Classification (GTDB taxonomy): domain Bacteria; phylum Pseudomonadota; class Gammaproteobacteria; order Burkholderiales; family Burkholderiaceae_C; genus Rubrivivax. The sequence goes on along the minus strand of CAYTWU010000016.1, from coordinate 1,592 downwards.
TTGCGCCTGCGTCAGCGGCATGCCGATCACCTTGGACGCGCGCGCCACGCGCAGCGTCACCGGCGTGGCGGGTGGCAGTTGCAGCACCTGGTCGCTCATCGGCCCCGCTTCGCCACCGCAGATCTGCTGGATCAGTGCGGTGATGCGCTCGATGTGCAGCACGGTCTGCGCCGGGTCCACACCGCGCTCGAAGCGGTGGCCGGCGTCGGTGCTGAAGTTGTAGCGGCGCGAACGCCCGGCCACGGCCTCGGGCCACCAGAACGCGGCTTCGACGTAGACGTTCTGGGTGTCATCCGACACCGCCGTGTGCTGGCCGCCCATGATGCCGGAGAGCGACTCCACGCGGCTGCGGTCGGCGATCACACCAACTTGCGCGTCCACGGTGATGGTGTTGCCGTTCAGCAGTTCCAGGCTTTCACCGTCGCGCCCCCAGCGCACCACCAGTTCGCCGTCGATCTTGTCGAGGTCGAAGATGTGCGACGGGCGGCCGAACTCGAACATCACGTAGTTGGAGATGTCCACCAGCGCCGACACCGAGCGCTGGCCGCAGCGGGCCAGCCGGTCCACCATCCACGCGGGCGTGGTGGCCTTCGTGTTGACACCCCGCACGATGCGGCCGCTGAAACGGCCACAGAGATCGGGCGCTTCCACGCGCACCGGCAACGTCGCATCGTGGCTCGGCGGCACCGGCTCGATGGCCGGTGTGCGCAAGGGCGCACCGGTGAGCGCCGAGACCTCGCGGGCGATGCCGAAGACCGACAGCGCGTGCGCCAGGTTGGGCGTGAGCTTGAGCGTGAAGAGCGTGTCGTCCAGACCCAGGTGCTCGCGCAGCGGCATGCCCACCGGCGCATCGGCAGCCAGTTCCAACAGGCCACCGTGGTCCTCGGACAGCTTCAATTCACGCGCCGAGCACAACATGCCGAAGCTTTCGACCCCGCGCAGCTTGCCCACGCCGATGGCGAAGGGTTTGCCATCGTCCCCCGGCGGCAGCAGCGCACCCACCGTGGCGAGTGGCGCTTTCAGCCCGGCGCGGGCGTTGGGCGCGCCGCACACGATCTGCAGCGGCTCGGCCGCACCGATGTCGACCTGGCACACACGCAGCCGGTCGGCCTGTGGGTGGGGCTCGGCGCTCAGGATCTGTGCCACGACGATGCCGCTGAAGGGCGGCGCCACCGGGCGCGTCTCTTCGACCTCCAGGCCGGCCATCGTCAGCAGATCGGCCAGGCCTTGGGTGTCCAGCGGGGGGTTGCAGAACTCGCGCAACCAGGATTCGGGGAATTGCATGGGCTCGCTCGGCGCTCAGCGGAATTGGGACAGGAAACGCAGGTCGTTCTCGAAGAACAGCCGCAGGTCGGTGACACCGTAGCGCAGCATGGCCAGGCGGTCGGGGCCCATGCCGAAGGCGAAGCCGATGTAGCGCTCCGGGTCCAGCCCGAAGTTGCGCACCACGTTCGGGTGCACCTGGCCGGAGCCGGCGACCTCGAGCCAGCGGCCCTTCAAAGGGCCGTCGCCAAAGGCCAGGTCCACCTCGGCGGAGGGCTCGGTGAACGGGAAGAACGAGGGCCGGAAGCGCACCTGCAGGTCGTCGGTCT
>CAYTWU010000015.1:0-26614 GCA_964442175.1 uncultured Rubrivivax sp. | reverse complement strand
GCGCAGCGCCGTCTGGCAGGCGGCCAGCTCGCGCTCCGGCGCCTGCCGCGTGCGGGCGATCAGCGCGCGCGCCAGCCAGAGGTCGAAGCGTGCGCGCGGCGGCAGCTCGGCCGCGGCCAGCCGCTCCAGCAAGGCCTCGGCCTCGGGCTCGGCGGCCAGGGCCGCCGGCCGGTGGGCGGCGCAGCGCACGGCGGCCTCAGCATCGCCGGCCTGCAGCGCATGCCACAGGGCCGAGGCCATCGAGCCGGCCTGCTCGTCCGCCTGCCGGCGCGCAGCGTGCCAGGCCCGACGCGCGGCGTCGTCGGGCCAGTGGCCGGCGCGCTGCAGTTCGGCCAGTAGCCCGGCGCGCAAGGCCAGGCGCATCGGCACCGGCAGCGGCTGCTGCGACAGCCGTGCGACTGCGGCCTGGGCCCGGTCCAGGCAGCGGTAGAAGGTGCTGGGGCCGACACCCCACAGGCCGCAGAGGTTGTCGGCCGCACTTTCGCCGGGCCGGCGGCGGTAGCGCTCCGGCATCTCGGCCACGGCCAGCAGCCCGGCCTGACAGGCCAGGGCCAGCACCGGGCGCCAGGCCACCTGCCCGGCCCAGGCGGCGCGCGGAATGTCGTCCAGCCCCGGCCCCTGGTCGGGCCGCAGCTGGGCCACGGCCCAGCGCAGCAGCCAGCGCACCTGCAGCTCCAGCCCGGCCGCACCCGGGGGCAGCCCGTCGCCGACCACGCGCTGTACCAGCACCCGCACATGGCGCAGCATCCAGCGCGCCGCACGCGGGCGCTGGCCGATCAGCACCGTCAGCGTGCCCTGGCGCAGCGCGGCAAAGGCAGCGTCCACCAACTCCTCGGCCAGCGGCCCGCGCTCGAAGGCCGGGGCCGGTTGGGGCCGGGCCAGGGTCTCGGCGGCAAGGGCCTCGGGCATCGGCGGTCCATGAATCGGAGGGATGGCGCAGTGTAGGGGGGCTGTGGTCTGCTCCGGCCCGCAACCCGGAGCCCGGCCGCCCGGCCGCCCTGCCACAAGGAGACCCATGATCACCCGCAACGCCCCGATCCGCCCGCTGCTGAAGGCCCTGCGCAAGCGCCCGCCGGGCGGCCTGCTGTTTGCCGTCTACGCGCCCTTCGGCCACGACCCGATGCTCAGCGGCTTTCCCGACGGTGCCCCGCTGCCGCTGGCACGCCAGCCGCTGCTGAAGGCCTTGCGCGAGGTGGCGGCGCTGGGCGTGAACGTGGCGGCGCTGATCGACCTCGTGGACGACGACAGCTGGCTGGTGGAGATCCCGGCCTGCCGGCCCGAGGCGATGACGGTGAGCTCGGCCTGGAAGCAGGCGATGGACCGGCCGCAGGCGCTGGCCGGCTTCCTGCGTCGGGCGCACCAGCGTTTTCCCTGCGCGCACCTGGTGCTGGCGCTGGAAGGCCATGGAGCCGGCTACCTGCCCGAGGTGGACGCCGGCCGCATCACGCCGGCCAGCAGCTCCCAGGGCGGCGGCCAGGCCGCCGAGTGGCGGCTGGGCGCCGAGGGCGCACGGCCGGTGGAGCCCGGCACCGGGCTGCCGGTGCTGCCCGTGAGCGGCTACGTCGACCTGCCGGTGGAATCGCCCGAGGGCCTGCCGGTCACGCTGCCGATGTCCACCTGGGCCGTGGCCGAGGCGCTGCGCATGGCGCGCAAGGCCGGCGTGGCCAAGCCCGTGGTGGTGCACTTCAACAACTGCTTCAACATGGCGCTGGAGCACCTGCACACGATTGCGCCACACGCCGGCTGGGCCACGGGCTACGCCAATTACAACTTCTTCACCGCCGGCCAGACCTACCCGGCGGTTTTCCAGCGCCTGCGCGCAGCGGGCAGCGCCACGCCGGGCGAACTGGCCGGCTGGTTCGCCGATGCCAACCGCGACATCCTGGCCGCGGCGCACAACCACCCGACCGTGGGCGCGACGATCCAGCTCTCGCGCATGGGCAAGCTGGCGGCGGCGGTGGATGTGCTGGCGCAGAAGCTGGTGGACGCGCTGCGCGCCGACCGCGCGACGCACCTGCCGCGCATCCAGCAGGCGGTGGAGGCGGCGCTGCAGTACGACACCGGCGGCGACTATGCGCTGGAGGTGCCCGACCAGGCCACCGACCTCGGCAGCCTGGCGGCGCAGCTGATGCTGGCCTACGCTGCCGGCGAGGTGCACGACGCCGCGGTCGACCTGCAGGCGGCACTGAAGGGCGTTTGGCGCTATGGCGACTCCGGCATCCCCCACATGGCGCCCGGACGGTTCTGGGACTTCCGCGACCGCCGCATCGGCATGGGAATCCTGCTGCCCGACCCCACCCGCATCGGGCTCGCGGACTGGCGCACGCCGTACTACATGGCCGGCACCGTGGACCCCGCGCGCCCCCCGGCCCTGAAAGCCCAGATCCCCTTCCTCGCCAACCGGCCCGGCGGCAGCCGCGCGCCCTGGCCGCTGTTCATCGAGGAGTACCACAAGGACGTCGTCTTCCAGGGCCTGCTGCGCATCCAGCCGCTCAAGTTCCCGGTCTACGACGCCAAGGCCGATCCGGGCCGACCCGAGCCGCCCGACCAGCCGCCCGATCAGCCGCGGGGCGAGCCGAAGAAGGGTCGCTGAATCGTCTGGTGATCGTCTAGCAGACAGCCGGCAACCCGCCGGATCCTGCGTCGCAATGGGAACCCCCTTTCGGTGGAATGAGGTTCATGGCGCCACGGTGGCGCCAGGGACCGCCAGGACACCGACCCATGAACTCGCTCGACGCTTCTTCTCACCTCCCGACCACCGACCCGCTGGAGCAGATGGCACGCGAGGACCGCGACGACTGGGTGCTGCTGCGCCTGGTGGTCTGCGTGGCCGTGGCCACACTCGCAATGGCCGTGGCCAGCACCTTGCCGATGTGAGCGCCCGCACACAGATTTTTCCTTGAGACGGGCCCGGGCTGTCCGGGCGGAATGCAGTCTGTCCGCGTCCGGGTGCAGTGCATCGGACACGGCGGACAGCGGGGAAGACCGGTGGTTACATTGCCACCATCCGAGATCCCCCGAGTCCCCCGGCAGCACCCCATGAGCCCCGCCTCCACCTCCGACAACCGCTGGCCCGCCATCAAGGCCGGCGCGCTGCAGGCCTTCCACCGCTACGCCAACTGGCTGGTCAGCATCAGCTGGAAGCGGTTTGTGTTGCTGGCGGTGCTGCTGCTCGTGATCACCGCGATCACGCAATCGCTGCCGCCGTTCCGCTTCACCGTGTCGGAGACGGTGGAAGAGCCGATCGAGCTGCCCGAACTCCCGGAACTGCCCGAACCTCCGAAGCCGCCGGAGCCGTCCAAGGCGCCCAAGGAACCGGTGATCCGGATCGAAAAACCGCAGCCGGGTGCCAGCGCGTCAGAGGGCGTGGACATCTCGATCGACGAGCGCGGCATCCGTATCCGCCCCCGGGCACCGGCCGCGGCATCGGCCGCCGCCTCTGGGGCTGCCCCCGGTGCCGGCATCACGATCGACCTGCCCAACAGCGCCACCAAGGAGATCGTGCAGGAGGCCATCGAAGAAGCCCGCCAGGCCGTGCAGGAGGCCGCCGAGGCCCAGCGCGAAGCGCGCCAGAGCGCGGACGAAGCGAGCCGCGAGGCCCAGCAGGTGGCGCGCGAGGCCATTGCCGACGCGCGCCGCGCGCTGCGCGAAGCCGGCATCGGCAACCCCACCCGCAAGGTCAAGCGCGACCGCGTGGTGCACTGGGGCGATTTCCTGACCGATCTGGCGCTGATCTGGATCATCGCGTCGGCCATCATCAAGATCACCTACAAGGGCCGAATGCAGGCCGAGGTGAAGGCCGCGCAGGCCACCGAGACGGCCGAGGCCGAATCGCTGAAGCGCCAGGTGGTGGAAGCGCGCATGGCCGCCATGCAGGCGCAGGTGGAGCCGCATTTCCTGTTCAACACGCTGGCCAGCATCGACCACCTGATCGAGACCGACCCGCCGCGCGCCAGCCAGATGCAGAAGAACCTGATCGCGCTGCTGCGCGCCAGCATGCCCACGATGCGCGAGGCCAATGCCAGCGGCGTGCGCGACCTGGGCCGCGAGCTGGCGGTGATCAAGCCCTACCTGGAGATCCTGAAGGTGCGCATGGAAGAGCGGCTGAGCACCGAGATCGACGTGCCCGAGGGCCTGCACTCGGCCGAGTTCCCGCCGATGATGATCCAGGGCCTGGTCGAGAACGCGATCAAACATGGCCTGGAGCCCAAGGCCGAAGGTGGCCACCTGCGGGTGAAGGCCGAGATCCTGCACGGCAAGCTGGCCGTCAGCGTGGCCGACACCGGCCTGGGCTTCGGCAAGGCCGCCACCGCCGGCACCGGCGTGGGCCTGGCCAACATCCGCGAGCGGCTGCAGCTGCTGTACGGCCACAAGGCCCAGGTGGCGGTGACGGAAAACCAGCCCTGGGGCACCGTGGTGACCATCACCGTTCCCTACAAACCCATCGAAGGAGCCGGCGCATGAGTGCTGTGATGACCCTGTCCACCGCCCCGCGGCGGCGCCGCTGGCCGCTGGCCCTGACCACCCTGGTGCTGCTGGCGCTGGGTGCGGCGCTGCTGGCCTGGGGCGCGATCTCGGCCTTCAACCCGGTGCCGGTGAGCCTGGCCATCGACGGCGAGCAGATCTTCACCGGGCTGGACCTGGCCGGCATGCCGCCGGCGCACAAGGTGGTGCTGGCCGCGCTGCTGGCCCTGCTGATGCTGGCCGCGCTGGTGATCGTGCCGGTGGCGCTGGTGGTCTGCGTGGCGGCGGTGCTGCTGGGGGTGCTGGCCGTCGTCGGCCTGCCGCTGCTGGCGGTGGCCGCCGTGCTGGCCGTGGTGCTGGCGCCGCTGTGGCTGCTGGGCTGGCTGGTGTGGAAAGCCATCACCTGCTGAATCGGCTGCTCTAGCATCGCGGCCATGAACATCCCCGCCCCCCGCGCCGTGCTGGCCGATGATGAACGCCTGATGCGCGAACAGCTGCGCGCCCGTTTGACCGAGGTCTGGCCCGCGCTGCAGATCGTGGCCGAGGCCAAGAACGGCCAGGAGGCCGTGGACCTGGTGGCCGAACACCGGCCCGAGATCGTCTTCCTGGACATCCGCATGCCCGGCCTGACGGGCGTGGAGGCCGCCCGCCGCATCGCGCAGATGGAGCTGGGCGCCGACGAGCTGCTGCCCGAAGTGGTGTTCATCACCGCCTACGACCAGTACGCGGTCGAGGCCTTCGAGCAGGGCGTGACCGACTACGTGCTCAAGCCCGCCGAACGCGAGCGCCTGCAGCTGACGGTGCAGCGCATCCAGCAGCGGCTGGCCAAACGTGGCACGCCGGAAGAAGCCGGCACGCCACCCCTGCAAGCCCTGCTGCACAAGCTGGGCGCGCAGCTGAACCCGGGCGGCACACCCACCTACCTGAAGTGGATCCAGGCCAACGTGGGCAGCACGATCCAGATGATCCCGGTGGAAGACGTGCTGTTTTTCATCAGCGACGAGAAGTACACCCGGGTGCAGACGGCGCAGGTGGAGGCGCTGATCCGCAAGCCCATCAAGGAGCTGGTGGACGAGCTGCCGCCCGAGCAGTTCTGGCAGATCCACCGCAGCACGCTGGTCAACGTGAAGGCCATCGCCGAGGTGACACGCGATTTCCGCGGCCGGCAGCTCGTCGGCGTGCGCGGGCACGGCGAGAAGCTGGAAGTCAGCCGCAGTTACGCGGGGCTGTTCAAGGGGATGTGAAGCCGCCCCGGCTCAGACCGTGGTGCTGACAAACGCGCCCGAGCGCGTCAGCAGCCGCAGCGTCAGCAACCGCGCATGCACGCGCCAATCGGCGCCTTCACGCCGGCAGTGCACCACCTGCACCACGCAGTCGATGTTGGGCGCCCGCACGCGCGCGACCTGGCCTTCGGGCACGGGCAGCACCGCGTCCAGGCTCAGGCCGGTGAAGGACAGGTCCTGCAGCCGCACCGCCATGTCGCCACCGCCGGCCGCAGGCTGCCACAAGGCCTGTTCCACGCGCTCGACACGCGGGCTGCCGCGGCGGCCGGCGAAGGCCTCGGTCGGCTCTTCCAGCCGGGGCGGTGGGGTCAACGGCGCGCCGCAGTGGTCGCAGCTGGCGGCACCGCCGCCGCTGTGGCCGCACATCGGGCAGGCGGGCCAACGCGCCGGCGGGCCGCTGCTGTTCAGCGGCGCCAGGGCGTAGGCGCGGTGTCCGTGTTCGTTCATCCAGAAATCCGGTTCGACACGGCCTTATCGGCCAGCTGCGCCCGGACTTGAGGATGAGTCTGCGGGTGCCAGCCAAGCTGCGATGCACCACTGCGCCGACCAGTAGGTGGTCAGGATCCACAGCGACGCCATGGGCAGCGGGCCGGCAAACTTGTTGGTGGCCAGCAGCGCATCGGAGGCGATGAACAAGGCCCCGCCCAGGGCCAGCACCGCCCCGCGCGGCACACCGGTGCGCCAGAGCACCGCCGCCTGCGCCGCCATCGCGGCGAGCGCGACCACATAAGCCACCACCGGCCCGCGCAGCGCCGCCGGCACGCCCGGCCACAGGTGGGCCAGGATGGCGCCGGCCAGCACCGCATAAGCCGCGAAGGGCCACCATGACGCACCGAAGCGCCGCACCCGCGTGAAGGCCCAGGTGTAGGCCCCGTGCGCCAGCAGGAAACTCAGCAGCCCCGGCAGGAAACCGCCCTGCGGCCAGAGCAGCGCGACATCCCCCACCCACGACGCCGCCAGGCCCAGCAGCACCCAGCGCCGCAGCAGCGGCGTCTGCCGCCCGCGCGGCCAGGCGTAGGCGATCACGCCCAGCGTGGCCAGCGGCTTGAACGCGAAGTTCAACCACGGCATGCCCAGCGCCCAGGGCGCCGACAGGATGGCCAGCGCCGCCGCCAGGGCCGTGGCCGCGGCCAGGGCGAGCGGGCGCTTCACCAGATGAGCACCGGCTCGGCGGCGACCATCGGGTCCCCGGGGCGGCAGCCGAAGGCCGCGGCAAACGCCGGCATGTTGGACATGGGCCCGCGCACGCGGAAGGCGCTGGGTGAATGCTGGCCGGTGCGGATCTGCTGCTCCAGCGCCTGGGCGCGCTGCTGGCTGCGCCAGATCACGGCATTGCTGACGAAGAAGCGCTGGGCCGGCGTGCGCCCGTCCTGCACCGGGGACGGCTGGCGGGCCAGGGCCAGCTGGTAGGCGTCGTAGGCGATGGGCAGGCCGCTGACGTCGGAGATGTTTTCGCCCAGCATCTGCCGGCCGTTCAGGCGCAGGCCGGGCAGCGGCTCGTACTGCTCGTACAGCGCCACCACGCGGTCGGCCCGGGCGCGGTAGGCGGCATCGTCCTCGGGTGCCCACCAGTCGGCCAGGTTGCCGACGGCGTCGTACTGGCGGCCACGGTCGTCGAAGTGGTGGATGATCTCGTGGCCGATCACCATCCCGATGCCGCCATAGTTGGCCGCGTCGTCGCCCTCGGCGTCGAAAAACGGCGGCTGCAGGATGCCGGCCGGGAAGATGATGCGGTTCATGCCACCGGCAAAGGCGTTGACGATGTGCGGCGAGGTCTGCCAGCGCAGGCGGTCCACCGGCTGCCCCAGCAGGGCCCGGTCGCGCACAAAGGCCCAGGCGCTCACGCGCAGCTGGTTGCCGGCCGGGTCCTGCGGGTCCAGCGCCAGGCCGGTGTAGTCGGGCCAGCGCCCGGGCGCGCCCACCTGCGGCACCATGGCCTCCAGCTTGGCCAGGGCGCGCAGCTTGGTGGGCTCGCTCATCCAAGGCAGGGCCCGGATGCGGGTGCGCATGGCACTGCGCACGTCTTCGATCATCTGCGTGGCACGCTGCTGGGCCTGCGGCGAGAACGCCTCGCGCACGAAGAGTTCGCCCACGGTCTGGCTCAGCGGCTCCCAGCCTGCGCCCCCGGCGATCAGGCGGACGAGTTGCTCATGCCGGTTCGGCGGGCTCTGCAGGCCCCGCTGCACACGCTCGTGGAACTCGAAGTGCGTCTGCTGGAAGGCCGGCGCCAGCCAGGGGGCCAGCTGGTCCAGCAACTGCACGCGCAGGTAGGCCTGCCACACCGGCACCGGCGTGCTGCCGGCGGCGCGCGCCAGGGCCTGGGCGAAGCGGGGCTGGCTCAGCACCAGCGGCTCGCCGCCCAGGTTGAAGCCCATCGCGGCCAGCCAAGCGACCCAGTCGAAGCCCGGCGCCTCGGCCTGCAGCGCCGCCAGCGTGCGGCGGTTGTAGGTGGCCTTCGGGTTGCGGCGTTCCACGCGGGTGAAAGCGGCCTCGGCCAGGCTGGTTTCGAAGGCCAGCAAGCCGTCGATCGTGGCCGCATCGTGCGGGGCACCGGCCAGCTGCAGCAGGCGCGCGGCGTGCCCACGGTAGGCGGCACGCAGGCGGCGCGAGGTCTCGTCGTCCTTCAGGTAGTCGTCGCGGTCCGGCAGGCCCAGGCCGTCCTGCCCCAGCGTGAGCACATGGCGGCGCACGTCCTGCGCGTCCGCACCGATCCAGACCGACAGCGGCACGGCGACGCGGTGGCGGCTCAGCTCGGCCAGCAGCGCGGGCAGGCCGGCGGGGTCGCGCAGGCCGTCGATGCGGTCCAGCAAGGGTTGCAGGGCGGCCAGGCCAGCACGCTCGGCAGTGGCCGGGTCCAGGCCGCTGCGGTACCACGCAGCCAGCAGCTTCAGGCCCGGCGTGTCCTGGCGCGCGGGGTCGGCCAGCAGACGCGCCATGGCCCGCTCCAGCACGCGGTCGTTGGCGATGCGCAGTTCATCGAAGCTGCCGATGCGGGCTCGGTCGGGCGGCAACACGGTCTTCTGCAGCCAGTCGTGGTTGACGTGGGCGTAGAAGTCGGTGCACGCGGCAGGCTGCACCGGGGCCTGTGCATGGACAACCGCGGCGGCCGCCAGCAGCCACGCGCTGAGGATGGTCTTCATCGTCTTCACTCCGTCGGGGTCGCGGCGGCGGGCCGGGCCGCCAGTTCGGCGCGCAGCTTGCGCAATCGTTCGCGGGGGTCTTCCTTGGCGCCGGCTTCATCGAGCTTCATTTCGGCGATGAAGCGGCTGGCCCGGGCCTGCACCGTCTCGCGGCCGCGCTTGCGGCGGCGCAGCACACTCACCACCAGCGTGCGGCGCGCACGCGTGATGCCCACGTACATCAGCCGGCGCTCTTCTTCCAGGCGCTCGACGGTCATGTCCTCGTCTTCGCTGCGGAAGGGCAGCAGGCCCTCGTTGACACCGGCCAGCACCACGTGTGGCCACTCCAGGCCCTTGGACGCGTGCAGCGTGGAGAGTGTCACCACGTCCTGCTCCTCGTTGCGCTCGGCCAGGCTGAGGATGACGCTGATGGTCTGCGCCACCTGCAACACGGTCTGCGGCTCGGCGCCTTCGTCGGGTTTGCCTTCGCAGCGGCGCGAGATCCAGTCGATGAAGTCCAGCACGTTGGTCCAGCGCGCGGCGGCGAGTTTTTCGCTGTCTTCGCCGTCGTACAGGTGCTGCTCGTAGCCGATGTCCTTGAGCCACTCCATCAGCAGCGTCTTCGCGGCCTCGCCGCCCTGGCAGTGCCGGGCGCGGTACTCGAAGTCGTTCACGTAGCGGCCGAACTCGCGCAGCGATTCGATGGCGCGGCCCTTCAACGCACCACCCAGGCTGGGCGCGAACAAGGCCTCGAACAGGCTGACCTTGCGCTGGCCCGCAAACTCGCCCAGCGTGCCCAGGGTCTGGTGGCCGATGCCGCGTTTGGGCGTGGTCACGGCACGCAGGAACGCCGGGTCGTCGTCGTTGTTGACCAGCAGCCGCAGCCAGGCGATCAGGTCCTTGATCTCGGCGCGGTCGAAAAAACTCTGGCCGCCCGAGACACGGTACGGGATCTGCGCCGCGCGCAGCTTCTGCTCGAAGACCCGGGCCTGGTGGTTGGCGCGGTAGAGCACGGCGAAGTCGCCGAAGCGGTTGCGGCCGTCCTGCGCGCGCAGCGCCTGGATGCGGGTGACGGCGCGTTCGGCCTCGTGCTCTTCGCTGTCGCATTCCAGCACGCGCACCGGCTCGCCATCGCCAAACTCGCTCCAGAGTTTCTTCTCGAAGATCTTGGGGTTGTGCGCGATCACCGCGTTGGCGGCGCGCAGGATGTGGCCGGTGGAGCGGTAGTTCTGCTCCAGCGGGATGACCTGGAGCTGCGGGTAGTCCTGCGGCAGGCGCTTCAGGTTCTCGATGGTCGCGCCGCGCCAGCCGTAGATGCTCTGGTCGTCGTCGCCCACCGCGGTGAACAGGCCTTGTTCACCCACCAGGGCCTTGAGCAGTTCGTACTGCACGGCGTTGGTGTCCTGCACCTCGTCCACCAGCACGTGTTTCAGGCGCTGCTGCCACTTGGCGCGCGCGTCGGCATCGCGCTGCAGCAGCGCCAGCGGCAGGCCGATCAGGTCGTCGAAGTCCACCGCCTGGAAGGCCGCCAGCCGCTCCTGGTAACGCTCCATCACGCGCACGGCCACCTGTTCGTCGGCGTTGGCGGCCACGGCCGCGGCGCCTGCGGCGTTCAGGCCCTGGTTCTTCCACAGGCTGATGGTCCATTGCCAGCTGCGGGCCAGCGCGTTGTCGCTGCTGCCGCCGGCCTCTTTCAACACCCCCAGCACGTCGTCGCTGTCCAGGATGCTGAAGTTGGGCTTCAGGCCCAGGCGGGCACCGTCTTCGCGCAGCAGCCGCACGCCCAGCGAGTGGAAGGTGCTGATCAGCAGGTCCTTCGCGGCCTTGCCGCCGACCAGGTCCTTGGCGCGCTCGCGCATCTCTTGCGCCGCCTTGTTGGTGAAGGTGATGGCCGCGATCTCCGACGGCCGCAGCCCGTGCTGCAACAGCCGCACGATCTTGTGCGTGATCACCCGGGTCTTGCCGGAGCCGGCGCCGGCCAGCACCAGGCAGGGGCTGGCCAGGTGCTGCACGGCGGCCATCTGGGCGTTGTTGAGCGTGTCGGCCATGGGAGCAGGGGCGGGATGATAGGGGGATGACGTCAGCGCCCCGGCCCCGCATCATGCCCGGCCGATGAACGAAGCCGACTGGAAACGCCTGCTGCGCCAGATCCGACAAGGGTATGTCGTGCCCGTGGTCGGCTCGCAGTTCCTGGGCGCGCAGGCGGGCCAGCCTTCATTCCAGCAGGCCGTGGCGGCGCAGTTGCTGGCGGCCTACGGCCTGGCCGCCGATCCCGGCACGTTGCCCGAATTGTTCCCGGTGTCGCAGGTGGTCACCCGCCTGCGGCGCGAAGCCGGTGCCACGCTGCAGGACCTGTACACGGACGTGCACGACGCCATCGAAGCCGTCACCGCGCGCACCGAGGCGGCGTTGCCGCCGGCCATGCAGCAGCTGGTGGCGATCACCGACTTCCGGCTCTATGTCAGCACCACGGCCGACGACCTGCTGGCCCGTTGCCTGCGCCGGCGCACCGCGGTGCGCGAGGTGGTGCACGCGCCCAAGCTGCCCACCAGCGAGTGGCAGGACCTGCCCGCCGACTGGGCCACACGCGGCGGCGAAGTGCAGCTCATGTACCTGTTCGGCAAGTCGCGCGCGGCGCCGGTGTACGCCATCCACGAAGAAGACATCCTGGAGTACGCCCACAACGTCATCAGCCGCGGCAGCCAGGTGCCGCTGAACTTCATCGGCGCCTTGCAGGAGCGCAGCCTGCTGTTGCTGGGCTGTGCCTTCCCGGACTGGCTGGGCCGGTTTTTTCTGCGGGTCACGAACACCGGCCGCCTGGCCGAGAAGCAGAAACGTGAATGGCTGGTGGAAGCGCCCGGTGCCACCGGGGCGGCCGACGGGCTGGTGGGTTTCCTGCGCAGCTACAGCAGCGAAACCGAGCTGCTGGTGGAGTCTTCGCCGGCCGATTTCATGGCCGAGCTGCACCGCCGCTGGCTGGCCGAGCAGCCGGCCGCCGGTGCCGCGGCGCCGGTGCTGGCCGACGACAGCCGCAGCCGCGCCGTGTTTTTCATCAGCTACTCGCGCGGCGCCGACCTGCAACGCGCCGAGGCCTTGTACGCCGCCTTGCGTGGCATCGGCGTGGCGGAGCAAGAGATCTGGCTCGACCGCCAGGCCATCGAGCCGGGCGACAACTTCCGCCACCAGATCCTGGACGGCATCCAGGGTTGCCGCTACTTTCTGCCGCTGCTGTCGGCGGCGACCAACGGGCGGGAGGAAGGTTTTGTCTTCCGCGAGTGGCGCGCCGCCAACGACCGGGCCATGGACATGAACCGCGCCTTCGTGGTGCCGCTGGTGGTTGACGACAGTTTTGCACCGGCCCGTTACGACGCCGAGCCCGTGCGCGCCTGGGCCCACACCGACTACGGCTTCGCACCCGGCGGTGTGCCCGACCAGGCCACGCGTGCACGCCTGGTGGCCCTGTTGCGCGACGCCCGCCGCGCCGCCGGCTGACCGCCATGGCCGCCGCCCTCAGCGCCACCCAGCCCTGGCCCGGCCTCGCGGCCTACGACGAATCCGTGCAGGCCTGGTTCCAGGGCCGCGATGCCGAGGCCGAGGCGCTGGCGCGGCTGATCCGCATGGCGCCGCTCACCGTGTTGTACGGGCGCTCGGGGCTGGGCAAAAGTTCCTTGCTCAAGGCCGGGCTGTTTCCGCGGCTGCGGGCGGCCTGCCACTTGCCGGTCTACCTGCGGCTGGACTTTTCACCCGGCGCGGCCGATCCGGTGGAGCAGATCGCGCGCCGCCTGGCCGAAGAGATCACCGGCGCCGGCCTGGACGCACCGGCCCGCGAGCCGGGGGAGAGCCTGTGGCATTGGCTGCACCGCCAGGACTTTGAGCTCTGGAGCGCCGACAACCGGCCCTGGACACCGGTGCTGGTGTTCGACCAGTTCGAGGAGCTGTTTTCCCGCACCGGGGGTGATGCCGCGCGTGTGGGCACCGTGTTCGAGGCCCTGGCCGACCTGGCGGAAAACCGGCTCGAACGCGCCGTGGCCGACAGCCGGCGCGGCCGCGAGGCGCTGGACCTGATCACGCAGCGCTACCGCATGCTGCTGTCCTTCCGCGAGGACTTCCTGCCCGAGGTGCGGGCCTGGCAGGCCCAGGTGCCGTCGCTGCTGCGGCACGACCTGCGCCTGGTGCCGATGAGCCGTGAACAGGCGGTGGGTGCGGTGCAGCGCGCGGGGGCCGCCGTGCTGGCCCCGGGCGTGGCTGAACGCCTGGTCGATTTTGTCGGTGCGCTCGGCCAGGCGTCGGGCGCCCAGACCATCGAGCCGGCGCTGCTGAGCCTGTGCGGCGCCCAGCTCGTGCGCCGGCTGCCGGCCGGCGGCCGCATCGACGCCACGCTGCTGGCCGAGGCCGGTGACGACATCCTGGCCGATTTCTACCGCGATGCACTGGCCGGCCTGCCGGACACGGTGCACCGCTTCATCGAGGACCACCTGCTGCAGGGCGACCGCACCCGCGGCAGCTACGCCCGCGCCGAGGCCCTGCAGCAGGGCTTTGTCACCGAGGCCCAGCTGGCCCGCCTGACCGACGAACACCGGCTGCTGCGCGTGGAGCAGGACAGCGGCGTGCCCCGCATCGAGCTCATCCACGACCGCCTGGTGGACGTGGTGCGCGCCGCCCGCGACCGCCGCGCCGCGCTGCACGAGGCCGAAGCCGGCCGCGAAGCCGAACGCCGCGCCGCCGAGGTGCTGGCCCGCCAGCAGGCCGAGGCCGCCGCCGCCCGGCTGCGGCGCAGCCAGCAAGGCCTGGTGGCCGCCTTGGTGGTGGCCGTGGGCATGCTGGGCGCGGCGCTGTGGCAGACCGGGCAGGCCCGGGACGCGCGCGACGAAGCGGTGCAGGCGCGCACGGTGGAGACCATCGCCAAAAACGCCGCGAATGAAAACGCACGCCTGGCCGAAGCCCGGCTGCGCCAGACCACGCAGCTGTTGCGCGAGCAGTACGGCTGGGTCGGCGACTGGCCCAGCGGCACGGAGGACGTGCGGGTGCAGCAGGCCTTGCAGGCCGACCAGGTGCTGCGGCAGCGGCGCGGCAGCGACAAGCCCACGGCGGCCGCTGTGGGTGTGCCTGCGGCTTCGCCGGTGCGGATCGAAGCCTTCGTCAAGGGCCTGGACGAAGACAAGGTCGACAACGCCTTGCGCGAGCTGGGCTATGAAGTTGAACGCCCGCCAGCGCGGGTGACCGACACCGAGACCAATGCGCTCTGGTATGGCAGCGCGGTGCCTGACGACGACATCCGCGTCGTGGCACTGGCCCTGATGCGGACCGGCGTGAAGCTGCGCGAGATCGCGCCGATCCGGGACACGGTGGCCAAACGCGATCTGCCGCTGATCCAGCTGGGTGCCAGCCGGCGTGTGCAGGACGCGCCGGTCTGGACGGTGGAACGGCTGCTGCAGGCGCCGTTCCCGCGCTGAGACGGGCCCCACCCAAAGCCCGACAGGCTCCTAGAATCTGGCGATGCCGGCGCCCCGCCTACAGATTGTCCGAAGCCAGCTGTGGCTGCATGCGCTGAGCCTGATGGCCGGCGCGGTGGGCGCCAAGCTGGGGTTCGACTTCGGGGCGCAGATCGGCGGCGGGCTGATCGCCTGGGTGGCGGCCCTGAGCGGGGCGCTGTTTGCGACGCTGATGGCCGCGTCGCTGCTGGACACGGTGGCGCGCTGGTTCAGGCCGCGCCCACCACCGGAGTGATCAGTCCTGCTTCTGGCGCCGCTCGAGCCGCTTGTTGGAATCGGCGAACTGCTTGGCCAACCAGCCGGCAAAGACGATGATCCAGAGCAGGAACAGAATGTGATGGACCTTCAAGGCGCACTCCTGGGCTGAGAAGAAATCAACGGGGACAAGTGGGGGGCGGGGCGGGCCATCAGCCGGCCCATGACCACCAGGGTCAGGGCCAGCAGGCCGATCTCCACCGCATAAACCGCAGCATAGCCGGTGAGGGGCCGTGCGAACGCCGGGCCGAGCTGCCCGCCCATCGCCAGCGCACCGACGCCGTCACGCAGCAGGCCGCCCAGCGCCATGCCGGCACCCGCGGCCGTGGCCTGCACGGCACCCCAGGCGCCCAGCGCCAGGCCCACCTGCTCGCGCGGGGCCCGGTTCATCGTCAGCGTCAAGGTGCCGTGGCCAAAAATCCCGCCGCCAAAACCGATCAGCAGCGCCCCCAGGGCAAACAGCGGCGTGGACTGCAGGCCGGCGGAGCACAGCACCGCGGCAAAGGCCGGCACGCCCACCGCCGCGCCGGCCCGGGCCAGGCGTGCCGGGTCCATGCCGCGGCCCAGGATGGCCGAGGCGGCGCTGAAGCCGATCAGCCCGCCCAGGGCCAGCGTGGCGGTGAGCCAGGTGGTGTCGCCGACGCCCATGCCCAGGACCTCGCCGCCGTAGGGCTCCAGCAGCACATCCTGCATGCCGAAGGCCAGCGTGCCCAGGCCGATGGCCAGCAGGCGCTGGCGCACGCCGTCGCCTGCGCTGTAGACGCGCCAGGCCTCGGCGAAGGTGGGCGGCTCGGCCTGCGGCGGCTGCAGGCGCGCGGGGCGGCGGGTCTCCTGCTTCCACAGCGCCAGGCCGTTGAACACCAGGGTCAGCACGGCCGCGGCCTGTATCACCTGCACCAGGCGGCCGGGGCTGAAATCCTGCAGCACGGCGCCAAAGACAAAGGCGCTGACGATGCTGCCCAGCAGCAACATCACGCACATCAGGCCCACCACACGCGGGCGGGCGTCTTCAGGCGCCAGGTCCGCGGCCAGGGCCAGGCCGGCGGTCTGCACCGTGTGCAGGCCGGCGCCCACCATCAGGAAGGCGATCGCGGCGCCGGCCGGGCCCACCCAGCCCGGCCAGGCGGCGGCATTGCCCCCGCCGCCGAGGACCAGCAGCGCAAACGGCATCACCGCCAGGCCGCCGAACTGCACCATGGCGCCGGTCCAGATGAAGGGCACACGCCGCCAGCCCAGGGCCGAGCGGTGGTTGTCGGACCGGAAGCCGATGAGCGCGCGCACCGGCGCGTACAACACGGGCAGGGCCACCATCACGGCCACCAGGGCCGCGGGCACACCGAGCTCGACGATCATCACGCGGTTCAGCGTGCCCACCAGCAGCACCAGGGCCATGCCCACCGAGACCTGGAACAGCGACAGCCGCAACAGGCGTGGCAGTGGCAGGTCGGGCGTGGCGGCGTCGGCAAACGGCAGGAACCGGGGGCCGAGCGCGATCCAGGCGGACACCAGGGCGCGGGAGGGCAGCTTCATGGCCAGGCGAAGATCCAGATGAAGGGGCCGGCACGCGCCCAGCGTGTGCCGGCCGGCAGCAGCACAGCGCTACTGTTGGGGGGCCGCAGCCACCAGGGCCGCTGGCGCCGGGGCGGCCGCGGTGGTCGTCGCCTTGCCCTCGTAGTACTTGGGCAGCCAGGTGGTGTGCGTCAGCAGCGCGTAGTGCACGGCAAACGAGCTCACGGCCACCGTGCCCAGCATCAGCGGGATGCCGACGGAGGGCTTCACGACACACCAGATTTTTCCGTAGATCATGGTTGCTGCTCCGCGTTCACTTCAGCCACGGGGAGTAGATGTAGGCGAACAGGTGCGCCAACACCGCGATGAAGCCGAAGATCTGCGTGCCCTGGATGATGTGGCGGTGCACTTCTTCGGACTCGGCCTCGGTCAAGCCTGTTGGCCAGACCTTGTTGGGATCGGAACTTGTCATCGGGGCCCTCCTGCAAGGAAGCTCTTGGAAAGGTGCAATCCCTGCATGCGGGGAATGCCACGGGCCCCGGAATGGGGCATCCGCAGATGTACTTTCTTCTTTACACATTGTGTTGTCAATACAGACTGACAGTCTGTCGAGGACGAATCACCACACCCGGGCCCTGACCAGGCCCATCACCGGGGCCTCACCTGCTCAAGGCACCCCGCACAGGCAATGTGCCATCGGCGCACCGGGCCGGGCCTGGGCCGCGCCGATCAACCAGGCGCCCAGCTCGCCGTCCAGCCCCGGCGGCAACAGCGTGCGCGCCAGCGCCAGCAGGTCGGCGCCTTCCCCGGCCGTCTCGGCCGCGGCCTCGGTGCTGACGCCCAGGCGCGAGGCCAGCATCAGCACCAGCTGGTCAAGCCGGCCGGGCTCGACCTCGATGAAACCCGGCTGCCAGCTGCCGTCGGCCAGCTTGGCACGCTGGGCCGCGGCGGTGAGTGCATCACCGAAGCTGCCGGTGCGGTCCACCAGGCCACGTTCCAGCGCCTGCGCACCGGTCCAGATGCGGCCCTGGGCGACGGCGTCGATCTCCGGCTGCGTGCGTTTGCGCGCGGCGGCCACCTTGGCCGTGAAGTCGGCGTAGGTGTGGTTCACGCCGGCCTGGATGACACGGGCCAGGCGCGGGTCCAGCGGGCGGCTGGGGTCGGCCGCACCGGCCAGCCAGGTGGTGGTGTGGCCGCCGGTGCGCAGGCCGATCTTGGCCATGGCCTCGGAGAAGCCCGGGAACATCGTGATCACGCCGATGGAGCCGGTGATGGTGGCCGCGTCGGCGATCACCTCGTCGGCCGCGAGCGAGATCCAGTAGCCGCCCGAAGCCGCCAGGTCACCCATCGACACCACGACCGGCTTGCCCGCCGCGCGTGTGAGCGCCAGCTCACGCCGCACCAGCTCCGAGGCAAAGGCGCTGCCGCCCGGGGAATCGACACGCAGCACCAGGGCCTTGATGCGCTCGTTCTCGCGCGCCCGCTTGATCAGCGCGGCGGTGGAGTCCCCGCCCACGGCCCCGGGGGGCGCATCGCCATCGCGGATGCCACCTTCGGCCACGACCACACCGATGAGGGCATCGCGCCGCTGCGCGGGCTGGCGCGCCAGGTACTCGCCGAAGCCGACCTGGCGCAGGCGTTTGCCGTTGTCGCTGCTGGCACCGGCCTGGATCAGCAGGGCCTGCATCTGGTCGCGGGTCTTCAGCTCGTCGACCAGCCTGGCCTCGACGGCCAGGCGCGCGCCGTCGCCCTGCACCGCCTCCAGGCGCTCGGGCAGGGCCGCGACCAGCGCCGCCACGCTGCCGGGCGGCAGCTGGCGCGCGGCTTCCACACCCCCGGTGTACAGGCCCCACAGCGCATCGAGCACGGTGCGCTCGGCCTCCAGCGTCTCGGGGCTGGGGCCGCTGGCCACCCAGGTTTCGCCCGCGCTCTTGAAGCTGCCGGCGCGCAGCACATGGGCGCTGATGCCAAAGCGCTCGAAGGCTTCGCGGAAATAGGTGCGGTGGCCGCCAAACCCTTCGATCTGCACGCCGCCCATCGGGTCCAGGAACACCTTGTCGGCATGCGCGGCCACGTAGTACGCGGCCTGGCTGTATCCCGTGCCCCAGGCCCAGACCGGCTTGCCGGCCTGGCGCACGCGGCCCAGGGCCGCGGCCAGTTCGCGCAGCGTGGCCGGGCCGGCGCCGGCGAAGTCGTCGGTGAGCAGCAGCACGCGCACGATGGCGGGGTCGTTGCCGGCGGCCTCCAGCGCGGCGAGCACGTCGCGCAAGCGGGTCTGCGTCAGGTCCTGGCCACGCACCTGGCGCAGCGCGTTGTCGCGGGCGCTGCCGCTGAACTGTTCGCGCACCGGGCCCTGCAGGTTCAGCACCAGCGTGGTCTGCGGCGCCAGCGCCGGCGGCCCCGGGCGCAGCAGGCCCCAGACCAGCACCACCAGCAACAGGAGCAGCAGGCCGTTGAGCAGCGCACGGCGCGTGAAATCCAGCGTGAGCCAGGCACCAACGACCACGCGGCGCAAGGCAGAGAACAATCGGGACAAGGCGCACTCCTGGCCGGCACCGGCCGGCCCGGCAGCTTAAGCGAGCGCCCTTAACCTTCGGGCCCCATGGAATCGATCCTTTCCGTCACTGTTCCCTTCTTTGCGCTGGTGCTCTGCGGCTACCTGGCCGCGCACCGCCATGTGCTGCCGGAGAGTGCGATCCCGGGGCTGAACACCTTCGTGCTGTACTTCGCGCTGCCCTGCCTGCTGTTCCGCTTCGGCTCCGGCACGCCGATCTTCGACCTGCTGAACCCGGTGGTGCTGGGCGTGTGGCTGGTCAGCGCTGGCGTGATCGTGTTCTTCACCATCGCGCTGACCTTGCGCGCGCCGGTGGGCCTGAAGGACAGCGCTTTCGGCGCGCTGGTGGCGGCCTTCCCGAACACCGGCTTCATGGGCGTGCCGCTGCTGGTGGCGCTGATGGGCCCGGCCGCTGCGGGGCCGGTGATCTGCGTGGTGCTGGCCGACCTGTTCGTCACCAGCTCGGTCTGCATCGCACTGGCGCAGGCGGGGGACGCCTCGGGCCATGGCGCCCGCAACGGGGCCCTGCGGGCGTTGCGGGGCGCCTTGTCCAACCCCCTGCCATGGTCGATCGCGGCGGGTGCGCTGTTTTCAGTGGCCGGCTGGTCGCTGCCGGGGCCGGCCGACACGGTGGTGAAGATGCTGGCCGACGCCGCCAGCCCGGTGGCGCTGTTCACCATCGGCGCGGTGCTGCACCGCGCCGGCCAGCACGCGCACACACGCACGCCGGTGGCGCTGTACCTGCCGGTGGCCGGCATCAAGCTGCTGATCCACCCGCTGCTGATCTTTGCGCTGGGCGGCGGCGCACATGCGCTGGGCCTGCCGATCAGCCCGTTCCAGATCAGCGTGATGGTGCTGGGCGCCGCCCTGCCCAGCGCCAGCAACGTCTCGCTGCTGGCCGAGCGTTATGGCGCCGACAACGGCCGCATCGCCCGCATCATCATGAGCAGCACGGTGCTGGCCTTCGTCAGCTTCCCGCTGCTGGCCTGGGTGCTGGGGGCCAGAGGGGGCTGACGCCGGGGCCAAGCGGGCCTGGCTGCTAGAAGCCGAGCGGGTCCACGTCCACGGCCCAGCGGATCAGCCCCTTGTGCCGCGCCTTGAGCGCGTGCAGCTGCGGCACCCACTCGGCCAGCCATTGCTGCAGCACCGGGCGCGCGCTGCTTTCCACCAGCAGCTGCAGGCGTTCGACGCCGGCCACCTTGGCCACCGTTGGCGGCACGGGTTCGTAGCAGCTCAGGCCCGCGGGCACCGGCACGTTGGCGGCGTCCTGCAGGAAGGCGCGGGCGACCTCGGCGTCCTTGGCCTCGGCGCGCAGCAGCGCCAGGAAGCTGAACGGCGGCAGGCCCACGGCCTGGCGCTCGGCCAGCTGGCTGGCGGCAAAGTCCGCGTAGTCGTGTTTCACCAGCGCCATGAACAGCGGGTGCGTGGGGTGGTGGGTCTGCACCCACATCTCGCTGGCGTCGGCCTGCGCGGCGTCCCGCCCGGCGCGGCCGCCGGCCTGCATCAACAAGGCGAACAGGCGCTCGGGCGCGCGGAAGTCGCTGGCGAACAAGGCCCCGTCGGGGTTGACCGCGGCCACCAGGGTCATGCGCCGGAAGTCGTGGCCCTTGGCGACCATCTGGGTGCCGATCAGCACGTCCACCTCACCGGCGTGCACGGCGGCCAGCTGCGCCTCCAGCGCGCCCTTGAGCCGCGTGCTGTCGGCGTCGATGCGGGCCACGCGTGCGCCGGGCAGCAGCGCGGCGATCTGCTCCTCCAGCTTCTCGGTGCCACGGCCGACCGGGGAGATGTCGAGGTTGCCGCATTCGGGGCAGGCCTTGGGCACACGCTCGCTGAAGCCGCAGTGGTGGCAGCGCAGCGTGCGGTCCCCCTTGTGGAAGACACGCCAGGCGCTGCAGTGCGGGCAGCCACTTTTCCAGCCGCAGGCGCCGCAGTGCAGCACCGGTGCGTAACCCCGGCGGTTCAGCAGCAGCAGGCTTTGTTCGCCGCGCGCGATGCGGGCCTCGATGGCGGCCAGCAGCGGCGGCGCCAGCACGGTCTGGCCGGCGCGGTCGGGCGGCAGGCGGTTCATGTCGAACAGGCGCACGCGGGGCAGTGCACCACCACCCACCCGCGCGGCCAGCGTCAGCTTGGCGTAGCGGCCGTCCAGCGCACGCTGCCAGGTTTCCAGCGAGGGCGTGGCCGAGCCCAGGATCACCGGCACGTTTTCGAGCCGGCCGCGGAAGACGGCCAGGTCGCGCGCCGAATAACGCGCGCCGTCCTGCTGCTTGAACGACGGGTCGTGTTCTTCGTCGACGACGATCAGCCCCAGGCGTGGCAGCGGCGTGAACACCGACAGCCGCGTGCCCAGCACCAGGTCGGCCTGGCCGTGGTGCGCCTGCAGCCAATGGCGCAGCCGCTGCGGCGGTGTGAGGCCACTGTGCTGCGCCACCAGCAGCCGGCCCGGGAAACGCTCGGCAAAACGTGCCTCCAGCTGCGGCGTCAGGTTGATCTCGGGCACCAGCACCAGCACCTGGCGGCCGGCGTCCAGCGCGCGCGCCGCGGCACGCAGGTACAGCTCGGTCTTGCCCGAGCCGGTGACGCCGTGCAGCAGCACCGGGCCTGGACTGGGGGTCTGCAGCGCCTCCAGCCCGGTCAGCGCGGTGGCCTGCTCCGGGGTCAGCGGGCGCAACGCCGGGCCTTCGGCCGGCACGGGCGCCGGGCGGGCGCGCTTCAGCCGCCGGCCCAGCTGGGTGGCGTCCAGCTTGCGCAGCTCGGGCGGCAGCACGGACAGCGCCAGTTCGCCCAGGCCGCGCTGGTAATAAGCCGCGGCAAACGCCACCAGCGCGCGCCAGGCCTCGGGCAGCGGGGGCAAGGCGGTCAACGCCTGGTCGACCGGGCGCAGCACGGCCCCGGCCGGCGGTTCACCGGCGGGCACGCCCCAGACGATGCCGGTCACGGTGCGGCGGCCCAGCGGCACGCGCACCAGGGTGCCGGGTGGCCAGGCCTGCTCGGCGGCGTAGTCCAGCGGGGCGCTGAGCGCGGTGTGCTGTGGGGTTTCCACTGCCACCGACACCCGCACCGCCACCTGTGAACTTGCGCACGAAAGCTCGGGGTCGCTTGACGAAGTCACCGTAAGCTACTGATCCTGAATGACTTTCCGGGTTACCCACCCAGCTTGTGGATAACTTTGTGGGCAAGCTGCGTCCAGCGGCGCCAAGTGCTTGATTCTGCGGGCCCCAGGCTGGATTGCTCGCTCCAGAGGCAGCTTCATCAAATCAATGAAATCAATAACTTAGCGAGGACTCACCTGCAGCGCACGGGGTCAACCGGTACGCTGCGGCGCAGCATGAATTTTGGGGATAAGTCAAGCCTGAGCGCTCACTCACCGGCCCAGCGTGCGTTGGCGCCGTGAGTGGCTGTGCACCGCCTCCACCAGCGCCGTCACATGCTCCGGCGGCGTGAACTGGCTGATGCCGTGGCCGAGGTTGAAGACATGGCCGTCCCAGCCCCCATCGGCCCGTTGCGGCGGACCGAAGCTGTCCAGAACCGCCACCGCCTCGCGTGCGATGGCCTCGGGCGGGGCGAACAACACGTTCGGGTCCAGGTTGCCCTGCAGCGCGACGCGGCGGCCGACGGCGGCGCGGGCGCGGCCCAGGTTGACCGTCCAGTCCAGGCCGACGACGTCGGCACCGATGGCGGCAATCTCCTCCAGCCACGGGCCGCCGCCCTTGGTGAAGACGATCACCGGCACGCGCCGGCCATCGGCCTCGCGCTTCAGGTGTTTCACGACCTCGGCCGTGTAGGCCAGGCTGAAGCGCTGGAAGACGCCGTCGGCCAGCACGCCGCCCCAGGAGTCGAACACCATCACGGCCTGCGCGCCGGCGTCGATCTGGGCGTTCAGGTAGGCCGCCACGGCCTGGGCGTTGATGGCCAGGATGCGGTGCATCAGGTCGGGCCGGCCGTAGAGCATGCTCTTGACCAGGCGGTAGTCGTCCGAGCCCTGGCCCTCGACCATGTAACAGGCCAGCGTCCAGGGGCTGCCGGAGAAACCGATCAACGGCACGCGGCCGTTCAAGGCCCGGCGGATGGACGTGACGGCGTCGAAGACGTAGCGCAGCTTGTCCAGGTCGGGCACCTGCAGCGCGGCGACCGCGGCCTCGTCGCGCAGCGGGTGCGCAAAACGCGGGCCTTCGCCTTCGGCAAAGCTCAGGCCCAGACCCATGGCGTCGGGCACGGTCAGGATGTCGGAGAACAGGATGGCCGCGTCCAGCGCGTAGCGGTCCAGCGGCTGCAAGGTCACATCGGTGGCGAACTGCGCGTTGGTCGCCAGGCCCATGAAGCTGCCGGCCTGGGCGCGTGTGGCCTTGTACTCCGGCAGGTAACGCCCGGCCTGGCGCATCAGCCACATCGGCGTGTGGTCGGTGGGCTGGCGCAGGCAGGCGCGCAGGAAGTTGTCGTTCTGGAGGGGGCTGCTCATCGGCCCATTATCGGGGGCCTACCAGCGCTGTTTGGTCAGGGGAACATCGGGGAGGGCGTCGGGCGCCACACCGGCCAGCCAGGCGTCCACCGCGTGGTCGGTCTTGGGCGATTGCGCCGCGGCCCACAGCAGCTCGGGCGGCAACACCCGGGCGCCCGGCACCGACGCCGGCAGTGCTGCGGCCAGGCGCGCGGCCACCCGCGCGACCGTGGCGCTGCGCACCGGCTGGTCGCGCTGCGGCACCATCCATTGCAGCTGGCCCAGCATCCACTGCGCCAGGCGTTCGGGCGCAGCACGCGGATCGGGCGTGGCCGACGCCGCCTGCGCCGAGCGCATGAACACCAGGTGGCGGAAGCCCAGCGCGGTCACCGCCCCTTCGTCCAGCGTGGCCAGGCCGGCCTTCAGGGCCTGCGGCAGCGCGCCCGGAGCGTGCGGCACCACGACGACCAGCGTCGCCACGCCGAGCGCGTGCAGCTGCGCGGCGCGGGCGAGCAGCTCGGCGGGCATCGGCCGGCCGAATGCGAGGTCGCGGCCGTTGGCATGGCGCTCGCGGTCGAAGACCACGACGGCGGTGTCTGGCGCGAAGGCCGGCCACGCCGCCTCGGGCACCGGCTCCAGCCCCCGCAGCGCGGGCTGCAGCGGCTGCACCGTCCACACGCCCACGTGGGCGAACCGCTGGCCGCCGAGCAGACGCTCCACCACCAACGAGCCCAGCACACCCCCGCCGCCAAGCACCAGCACGCGGCGCTGCGACGACTGCGCGCGGGGCAGCGGCCGGTTCGCGGCGGCCAGGGCCTGGGCGGGATTCAGCATTTTGCGATGCTAAGCTGGCCTGCTTGAATTCACGGCGCCGCCCCCATGTAGGGCGCGCATCCAAACCCCGAAGGAGGAACCCTCGATGACCACCCTGCGACGACTGCTGCTGGCCCTGGGCCTGGGCGTGCTGCTCAGCGGCTGTGGCTACAACGACTTCCAGCGGCTGGATGAAGAGGTCAAGTCCGGCTGGGCCGAGGTGCTGAACCAGTACCAGCGCCGGGCCGACCTGATCCCCAACATCGTCGCCACGGTCAAGGGCGAGGCCGATTTTGAGCAGGAGACGCTGACCCAAGTGGTCGAGGCCCGCGCCAAGGCCACGTCCATCCAGGCCACGCCCGAGTTGGTGAACAACCCGGAGGCCTTCCAGAAGTTCCAGGCCGCCCAGGGTGAACTCTCGGGTGCACTGAGCCGCCTGCTGGTGGTGAGCGAGCAGTACCCGAACCTGAAGGCCAACCAGGGTTTCCAGGACCTGCGCGTGCAGCTCGAGGGCACCGAGAACCGCATCACCGTGGCGCGCAACCGCTACATCAAGACGGTGCAGGACTACAACGTGCTGGCGCGCAGCTTCCCGAACAACCTGACGGCAATGGTGTTCGGCTACGAGCTCAAGCCCAACTTCACGGTGCAGAACGAGGCGCAGATTTCCACGCCGCCCAAGGTCGAATTCGGCAAGTAAGGCGCCGTGCTGCACGCGCTGATCCTCGGGCTCGCACTGGCCTGTGCCGGCGCGTGGGCCCCGGCCCGGGCGCAGCAGCTGGCCGTGCCGGCGCTCAGCGGCCGTGTGATCGACCAGACCGCCACGCTGGCCGCCGACCAGGTGGCGGCGCTGGAGGCCAAGCTCGCCGCCTTCGAGGCCGAGGCCGGCCCGCAGATCGTGGTGCTGATGGTGGCCAGCACGCAGGGCGAAGACATCGGCAGTTTTGCGCAGCGTGTGGGCGACGCCTGGAAGATCGGCCGCCGCGCCGTGGGCGACGGCCTGCTGATCGTGGTGGCCAAGGACGACCGCCGCGTCAACATCCAGACCGCCAAGGCCCTGGAAGGTGCGGTGCCCGACCTGGCCGCGCGCCAGATCATCGACCGCGCCATCCGCTCGGCCTTCCGTGCCAACGACTACGCCGGCGGGCTGGACGCCGCCGTGGACCAGCTGATCGCGCGCATCCGCGGCGAACACCTGCCCTTGCCCAAGCAGACAGGCCGCAGCGCAGACCGTGGTGTGCAGATCGAAGAGCTGCTGATGTTCTTTTTCATCGCGGTACCGGTGATCGGCAGCGTGATGACCCGCGTGATGGGCCGCAAGCTCGGCGCGCTGACCACGGGTGCCGTGGCCGGAGGCATCGGCGGCTGGCTCACGGCCAGCGTGTTGCTGGGCCTGGGGGTGGCGGTGCTGGCGCTGGTGCTGGTGGGCCTGTTCGGCCTGGGCTCGGCGGCGCGCAGCATCAGCCGCGGCGGCCGGCGCGGCGGACCGCCCATCATCTTCGGCTCCGGTGGTGACCATGGCGGCTGGGGCGGTGGGGGCGGTTTCGGCGGCGGCGGCGGTTTTTCGTCCGGCGGCGGCGGTGATTTCGGCGGCGGCGGCGCCTCGGGGGATTGGTGATGAACCGCTTCATGCGCATCCTCAAACACCGCCTGGTCGACGACACCGACACCCGGCGCGCGCTGGACAGTGCCGCGCTGGAGCGCCTGGCGCAGCGCGTGCAGCAAAGCGAGGCCCGGCACAGCGGCGAGATCCGGCTCAGCGTCGAGGCCGGGTTGCCACTGTCCTACCTGTGGCAGGGCCTGGGTGCACGCGACCGCGCCGTCACGCTGTTCGGCAAGTTGCGCGTGTGGGACACCGAGGCCAACAACGGCGTGCTGATCTACCTGCTGCTGGCCGAACACGCGATCGAGATCGTGGCCGACCGCGGGCTGGCGCGGCAGGTGCCACCGGAACATTGGCAGACCGTGCTGGCCGGCATGCGCGAGGCCTTTCGCGCCGGGCGCTTCGAAGCCGGCCTGATGCAGGCCATAGCCGCCGTCGAGGCCCTGCTGCTGCAGCACTTCCCGCTGGCCGAGGGGGAGCGCAACCCTAACGAGTTGCCGGACGGCGTCGACCTGCGCTGAACTTCCGGGCCACCACCGCGGCGGCACCGGCCGCCGCCACAGCGCCCAGCGCCGCATGCACCGCCATCAGGGCCGGCGGCCCGAACGCGGCGAGGGCCATGCCCAGCAGCGCAACCGCCACGGCCGGCACGGCCAGTGCCAGCGGGTGGCGCCGCGCGGAGCGCACCGGCACCGGCGGCGCCAGACGCCACGCCAGCCCACAGGCCAGCGCCTGCAGCAGTGACGCCGCCATCAGCCCGCCCAGGCCGGGCCAGACCACCAGCGCGGCCGCACCCGCGCCCATGGCCGCGGCAACCGCCCCCGGCCGCGCCGGCCCCGCCCAGGCCGGGCCGACCATGAGCAGCACATGCAGGCCCAGCATCACGGGCAAGGGCCAGCCTGCAGCCGAGCACCACTGCGCCATCGCCGGCAGACCGGCCATCATCGGCAACATCGCGGCGGCGGCCGCCCAGCGCGGCCAGCCGGCGGGGTTGGCCCCGGGTGCACGCGACAGTGGCAAGAGTGCACAACGGCGCCAGCCCGCGGCACGCGCGGCCACCGCCAGCAGAGCCGCGCTGGCCAGC
>CAYTWU010000014.1:0-27594 GCA_964442175.1 uncultured Rubrivivax sp. | reverse complement strand
GCTCGCCGCGCACCGCGTACATCGACTCGTCCAGCGACAGGGCCAGCGCGTTGCGCGGATGCACGCCCGAGTCGAACATCATGAGGATGTGCCCCGGCCCGTCGAGAAACGCCGTCGGGATGCCCACGTTCTCGAGCATGGCGCAGAACAGCACCGACATGTCGTCGCAGTCGCCGGTGCGGTTGGCCAGCAGGCCGCGCGGATACTGCACCTGGTCGACCGCGCTGCGGGTGTCCGACACGGCCGAGTTTGCGCTGGCCGTGGCCGATGCCGGCGCCTTGCCGATGTTGGCGCTGGCGCTGCTCAAGGGCGAGCCGCTGGAGAAGCTGCTCGTGCGCACCACGGAGCTGCTCGGCGCGCGGCCCTGGGGCATCGGCCTGCTCGGTTTTGCGCCGCAATCGTTGCTGGACGAACAACTCGCCGTCGCGCACAAGTTCAAGCCCACCTACGCCATCATCGCGGGCGGCCGGCCGGACCAGGCGGTGCAACTGGAAGCCTCGGGCGTGCCCACCTTCCTGCACGTGCCGGCGGCTGGGCTGATCGCCGGTTTCCTGCAGGAGGGCGGACGCCGTTTCATCTTCGAGGGCCGCGAGTGTGGCGGCCACATCGGGCCGTTGTCGAGCTTTGTGCTGTGGAGCACGATGGTCGACCGGCTGCTCGCCGAGCTCGGCCCGGGCAAGGTCCCGGCGGACGAGGTCGATCTGCTGTTTGCAGGCGGCATCCACGACGCGGTCTCGTCGGCCATGCTGCAGGTGCTGGTGGCGCCGCTGGTGGCTGCAGGTGCTCGCGTCGGCATCCTGATGGGCAGCGCCTACCTGTTCACGCAGGAGATCGTGGCCAGCGGCTCCATCGTGCCGCAGTACCAGCGTGAAGTGCTGGAGTGCGAACACACCGTCAACCTCGAGTCGGGGCCGGGCCATGCCAGCCGCTGTGCGTACACGCCATTTGCGCGCGACTTCTTCCAGACCCGGGTTGATCTGCGCAAGCAGGGTGTACCGCTGGACGAAGGCCGCCGGGTGCTGGACGACCTCATCCTCGGCCGGCTGCGCATTGCCTCCAAGGGCAGCAAGCGCGAGGGCCTGAACGCGCCGCTGCAGCGGCTGGACGACGCACAGCAGCAAGCCGAAGGCATGTACATGCTGGGCCAGGTGGTGACGCTGCGCGACAGCGTCACGCACATCGCCACCTTGCACGACGAGGTGACGACCGGTGCCGCGGCCCTGCTGGCCCAGCACCTCGACATGCCGGAGCCGGCCATCCCTGAAGCACCCGGCGCGGCCGACATCGCCATCGTCGGCGTGGCCACCGTGGTGCCGGGGGCGGCGGACGCACGCGAGTACTGGGAAAACATCCTCGCCCGTGTTGATGCCATCACCGAGATTCCCAAGCACCGCTGGGACTGGCGCCTGTACTTCGATGCCGACCGCAAGGCCAAGGACAAGATCTACTCCAAATGGGGTGGTTTCCTGAACGACCTGGCGTTCGATCCCACGCAGTACGGCATGCCGCCCAAGTCGGTCGAATCGGTCGACCCGATGCAGCTGATGGGCCTGGAGGTCGCGTGGCGGACACTGGTCGATTCCGGCTACCACGACAAGGCCTTCGACCGCGAGAAGGCGTCGGTCATCCTCGGTGCCAGTGGCGGTGCTGGCGACTATGGCCTGATGTACGGCCTGCGGTCGGAGCTGCCGCGCTTCGCAGGCGCCTTGCCCGACGAGGTCGCCGAGCGCCTGCCCACCTGGACCGAAGACTCGTTTGCCGGCATCCTGCCCAACGTGGTGGCCGGCCGCATCGCCAACCGCCTCAACTTCGGTGGCGTCAACGTTGCCGTGGATGCCGCCTGTGCGTCGTCGCTGGCGGCGGTCTACCAGGCCGTCTCCGAGCTCACCGCGGGCCGTTCTGACTTCGTCATCGCCGGTGGTGTCGACACGGTGCAGGGGCCGTTTGGCTACCTGTGTTTCAGCAAGACGCAGGCCCTGTCGCCCAGCGGCCGCTGCTCCACCTTCGACGCGGCCGGTGATGGCATCGTCATCAGCGAAGGCATCGCCATGGTGGCGATGAAGCGCCTGGCCGATGCCCGCCGCGACGGCGACCGCATCTACGCGGTCATCAAGGGCGTGGGTGCGAGCAGCGATGGCAACGCCAAGGGCCTGACTGCACCGCTGCCGGCGGGGCAGTTGCGCGCCATGCGGCGCGCCTACCGCATGGCCGGGTTCGGCCCCTCCAGCGTGGGCCTGTTTGAGGCGCACGGCACGGGCACAGTGGCGGGTGACACCGCCGAGCTGGAAAGCACCACGCGGCTGATGCGCGAAGAAGGTGTCGCACCGCGCTCGGCCGTGATCGGCTCGGTCAAGACCAACATCGGCCACACCAAGGCCACGGCCGGTGTGGCCGGCATGGTCAAGGCCGCGCTCGCGCTGCACCACCGTGTGTTGCCGCCGCACCGCAACGTGAAGCGGCCCAATGCCGTGCTGGCCGATCCCCAGGCGCCGCTGTACCTGCTCGACGAAGCCGCCCCTTGGCTGGCACGCGAAGACGCACCGCGCCGTGCCGCCTGCAGTGCCTTCGGTTTCGGTGGCACGAACTTCCACATCGTGCTGGAGGAGTACCAGGACGAGTACCGCGACTGGCTGGTGCCGACGGCGAGTGACAACTGGTCGTCCGAGCTCCTGCTGTGGAGCGAAGCCGACGCGCCCAAGCTGCTGGCACGCCTGCAGACCCTGGTGCCGCAGCTGTCGGCCACGGCCGGCCTGCAACTGCGCGACCTCGCCGCCAGCCTGGCCGCGCGCTGGAGCGCGCGCGGCCAGACGCTGGCCATCGTGGCCAAGAACCTGGACGACCTGCAGAACAAGCTCGCGGTGGCCGTGGCCTTCCTGTCTGGCGAATCCAAGACGCTGGTACCGGGTGTGTTCCATGGCACGGCGACCCAACCCGCCGGGAAGGTGGCGGTGCTGTTCCCGGGGCAGGGCTCGCAATACCCGGGCATGGCCCGCGAAGCCGCGCTGCACTTCAGGCCGGTGGTCGATGCACTGGCCCGCGCCGATGCCGTGCTGGGCGAAGGTTTCGAGCAGCGTTTTGGCGCCGATGCCCGCTTGTCGCGTTTCATCCTGCCGCGTGGCGCCTATGACGATGCCGCGAAGGCAGCGGCACGCCAGGCGCTGACGAGCACCGACGTCGCACAGCCCGCCTTGGGTGCAGTCGAAGTCGGCCTGCTGGGCCTGATGCGTTCGCTGGGCCTGGCGCCGGACATGCTGGCCGGACACAGCTACGGCGAGTTCGTCGCGCTGTTCGCCGCGGGTGCCATCGACTTCGATTCATTGATGACGCTGTCGGCCGCACGTGGCCGCTTCATCGTCGATGCGGCCTCGGCGCAGGGCGCCGAACTGGGCACCATGTCGGCGGTCAATGCCCCGCGCAAGGTTGTCGAGGACGCGATTGCCGACATCGACGGCGTGATCATCGCGAACCACAACGCGCCGCAGCAGAGCATCATCTCCGGCACGCGTGAAGCGGTGAAGGCGGCCACGGTCAAGCTGATGCAGGCCGGTGCCGAGGTGACCGAGTTGCCGGTCGCGGCGGCGTTCCACTCCAGCCTGGTGCGCCCGGCGCAGACGGCGCTGTCGGAGCTGATCGAGGCCACGCCCTGGGCACCGGCGCGGATCCCGGTGTACTCCAACACCACCGCGCGGCCGCATGCCGCCGATGTGGGGCGCGTCAAGCGGCAGATGGCTGAACACCTGGTGCGCCCGGTGGAATGGGCCGCCGAGGTCGAGGCCATGTACGACGACGGCGCCCGCGTGTTCGTCGAAGTCGGCCCGAAGGCCGTGCTCGCCCGCTTGACCACGCGCATCCTCGACGGTCGGCCGCACACCGCGGTGGCCATCGACGATGGCAGCGGTCTGGGTGGGCTGCTGGCCGGCATCGGCCAGTTGTTGTGTGCCGGCATCCCGCTGGATCCGCGCTGCCTGTTCGAAGGTCGGGATTGCCGCGTGGGCGACCCCCATGCACTCTCGGCGCTGCTGCGCGCCAAGCCCATCGCCAAACATGCCTGGCTGTTGAACGGCAGCGGCGCCCGCCGCGCCCAGGAGGCTGTGCGGCAGATTGGCGTGACGCTGGAGCAGGCGCAGGCCCAGCCGGCGCCCGTGCAGCTTGCGGCACCCATGCCCGTGCCCACCGGCGCCGCCGTGGTGACCGCACCAACTGTTTTGCCCCATGCCACGACCTCCGAGGTCGCGGCCCAAGTCACCGTTTCAAACACATGGAGAAGGAGCCGACCGATGGAAGAACGACGACCGGCATCGGGCATGGGTGATTCACCCGTCATGTCCGAGTATTTCGCAACGATGCGCCAGTTCCTGGAGACCCAGGAGCGGGTGATGTCCGCCTACATGGGCGATTCGGGCGCCGTGCGCCCGGTGATGCGCGCCCGGCCGATGCCCATGGCATTGCCGCGCGCCACCGAAGTGGCAGCGCCCATCGCTGCCGCTCCGGTGGTGGCAGCGCCGGTCCCGGTGCCTGCACCGGTGCCCATGCCCGCGCCCGTGGTGGCCGCTGCACCAGCGCCGCAGGCGGCGCCCGTGGTGGCTGCGCCCGTGCCGGTGGCCGCTCCGGCGGTGGCCGCTGCCGCGCCTGTCGCCAAGGCCGCAGGTGCCGCGATGACACGCGAGCAGCTGGTGGACATGCTGTTGTCCATCGTCGAGGAAAAGACCGGCTACCCGCGCGACATGGTGGGCCTGGACCAGAACCTCGAGGCCGACCTCGGCATCGATTCGATCAAGCGGGTTGAGGTGGTGGGTGCACTGCTGCAGCAACTGCCTGCCGCACACCGCGAGGCGCTGACCGAGAGCCGCAGCAAGCTCAACACACAATCGTCGCTCAACGGCATGGTTGAGCTGGTCATGCAGGCCAAGGTTGGCGGGGGGGTTGCCGTCCCTTTTGAAGTGGCCGGGGTGGGAGCACGGGCTGGCATCGTCGCCAGCCACCCGCCCCGGCATGTCATGGTGTGCAAGGCCGAGCCGGCGCCTGCCGGTGCCGGACAACGGC
Organism: uncultured Rubrivivax sp.; assembly: GCA_964442175.1. Taxonomy (GTDB): domain Bacteria; phylum Pseudomonadota; class Gammaproteobacteria; order Burkholderiales; family Burkholderiaceae_C; genus Rubrivivax. The sequence continues at coordinate 22,551 of CAYTWU010000014.1, read as the reverse complement.
CTTTGCAAGGACGTTTTGTGCTGGTCCGCGACCGGCTCGGCGTGGCCGACGCGCTGGGCGGATTGCTCGCAGCCCAGGGCGTGACGACCGTGTTCGTCGAGGCCGCTGCGCTGGCGACCGAAGAAGCGCTGCTGGCGCAGGCCCAGGCGCTGGCCGCAGGCGGCCCGGTGCACGGGGTGCTGCTGCTGGGCGCCCTGGGCACGCCCGCCCTCGACGCCCAGGGAACGCCGGCCGACTGGCGTGTGGCCTTGCAGGCGCACGAGAAGTCGGCCTTCCTGCTCCTGCGTGAACTGAGCGCGGTGCTGGCCGACGGCGGCACCGTGTTGGCTGCCAGCGACTTTGGTGGCCGGTTCGGCCGCGATGGCACTGCGGCACCGGCACTGCGCCTGCTCGGCGCCGGGCCGGGCCTGGTGAAGTCGCTGCGCGAGGAGCGCAACGACCTGCACGTCAAGGCGATCGACCTCGACCCGTCCCGCAGCGCGGCGCAGTGTGCAGCCGACGTGCTGGCCGAGATCCAGCTGGACGGCGGGCGCATCGAGGTGGGGTATCCCGCCGGCGAGCGCACCGTGTTCCTGACCGACGCTGCCGATGTGGTGGCGGACGCGGCACGCGAGGCCGGGCTGAAAGAGCTGGTGGTGCTGGCCACGGGCGGTGCCCGCGGCATCACGGCCGAGGTGCTGCGCGAGCTGGCGCGGCCCGGCAACACCCTGGTGCTGACCGGGCGCAGCGCGGTGTCCGAGCTCGAACCCGCCGACACCGCGGGGCTGGTGGATGCCGCTGCGCTGCGCCAGCATTTTGTCGCGCAGGTGAAGTCGGGTGCTGCCAAGCTGACGCCCGCTGCCATCCAGCGCCGGGTGCAGGCGGTGTTGGACCACCGCGAGGTGCGTGCCAACCTGGCGGATTTCCGTGCCGCCGGTGCTGCCGCGGAATACCACGCGGTGGACGTGACCGACGAAGCCGCCATTGCCGGTCTTCTCGGCAGCCTGAAGCAGCGTTTTGGACGCATCGATGGCATCGTGCACGGTGCCGGTGTCATCGAAGACAAACGGCTCGCCGACAAGGCCAGTGACAGCTGGTCGCGGGTGGTGGACACCAAGGTCATCGGCCTGCTGCTGCTGCAGAAACATGCCGATCTGGCCACGCTGAAGTTCTTCACCGTGTTCAGTTCGGTGGCCGGGCGCTACGGCAACAGCGGCCAGTCCGACTACGCCAGTGCCAACGAGTTGATGAACCGCCTGTGCGTGGCCTTGCAGACGCAATGGGGCGAGCGCGTGGCCGTCAGTGCCCTGTGCTGGGGCCCCTGGGGCGCCACCAAGTTCGGCGCCGGCATGGTCACCGCCGAGACAGAGGCCAAGTTCGCGGCCAAGGGTGTCCTGCTGGTCACCGCCGCGACCGGCCGCAAGCTGTTCCGCGAGGAACTCACCCGTGCGGCGGGCACCCCGGTGGAAATCGTGTGCGGTCCGGCGCCGTGGGATTCGCGCGAGGAAGAGTTGGGCGTGGTGCGCTTGGCCGCGCCCGCGCCTGCGGCACCGCCGGCCCCTGAACTCGGCCCGCTGCTGGGCCGCGGCCGGCCGACGGCTCGCCCGACCGGCGAACAATTGCTGCCGGTCCGGCTGGACCCGGCCCGCCACCTGTACCTGCAGGAACATGCCCTGGACGGCAAGATGGTGCTGCCCGCCGCTGCAGCGCTGGAGCTGATGGCCGAGGCCGCCTGCACGCTGTGGCCGGGCTGGCGTGTCGTCGAGGTGCGCGAACACAAGCTGATGAAGGGGGTGGACCTGACGGCACCGCGTGAGCTGCACGTGCTGGTCAGCCCCCCGCCCTATGGCAGCAGCGAGGGTTTTGAAGTGACCGCGATGCTGCAGTCCGACCTCGGTGGCGGACGCGCGATGACGCATTACCGCTGCGTGGTGCGGATGGAGCAATCCTTGCCGCAGCCCGACCCGGTGCCGCGCGCCATCCACGATGAGCGTTCGTTGAGCGTGGCCCAGGCCTATGGCGAGTGGCTGTTCCACGGGCCGCGCTTCCAGGTCATCCAGCAGATCCACGGGCTGTCCCCGGCAGGCGCTGGCGCGCAGGTCGTGTCCACGCAGCCGGCGCGCTGGTTGTCCCCTCGCGATGGCAGCACCCAGGGCTGGCTGTTCGACCCGGCGCTGCTGGATGCAGCCGCCCAGATGGCGTGGTTGTGGTCCCGTGCCTACCGCGACGAGTCGGCGCTGCCGACGCGCTTCGGTCGGGTGGTGCGTTACCGCGATGTGCTGCCCGAACAGCTGCACATGGAGTACCGGCGCATCGAGACCGCAGACCCGTCGCTGATCCGCGGCAACGTCACCTTCTTCGATGCCGAGGGTGCGCCTGTGCTCGCGGTCGAAGAACTCGACAGCGTGGCCAGCGCCGCCTTGAATCGCCTGGGCGGAACCGCCCGCCGGGCAGAGGACGCAGCAGCATGAGCAAACTTGCGGCGGGGGAGCCCCGCACGCCGCCGATCGCCATCATCGGCATGGCCTGCATCTTCCCGCAGGCCCCCGATCTGGCCACCTTCTGGAACAACATCCTGAACGGCGTTGACGCCATCGGCGAGCCGGTGGAGCACTGGGAGGCGCGCCGCTACCTGGAAGCCGGGCGCATCAAGACCCAGTTCGGTGGTTTCCTGAAGGACTTGTACCGCTTCGACCCGCGCGAATTCGGGATCATGCCCAACTCGGTGGACGGCGGCGAAACAGACCAGTACCTGGCGCTGCGCGTTGCACGCGATGCGCTGATCGACGCCGGCTACCTGGGTGCCGATGCGCAGAACCAGGACACCGGCATCGTGCTGGGCCACAGCGCCTACCTGCACCGTGGCCAGGTCACCGTGATCCAGCAGAACCTGGTGCTGGACCAGACCATGGATCTGCTGAAGATCGCCCTGCCACACGTCACCGACGAGGCGCTGGTCGAATTGCGTCGGGCCCTGTCGAAGAAGCTGCCGCCGACCACGGCCGACAACGCCCCGGGCCTGGTGCCGAACATGATGACGGGCCGGATCGCGAACCGGCTCAACCTGCGTGGCCCGAATTACGTGCTCGACGCCGCCTGTGCATCGTCGCTGCTGGCCGTTGCCGCTGCCATCGATGAACTGCGCACCGGCCGCAGCCGCATGATGCTGGCCGGCGGGGTCAACGCCACGCTGCCGGCCGACGTGTCGACCAGCTTCACGCAACTCGGCGCGCTGAGCGCCCGCGGGCGCGTGCGCCCCTTCGAAGCCGGCAGCGATGGCACGCTGCTGGGCGAAGGCCTGGGCGTGGTGGTGCTCAAACGGTTGGACGACGCGATCGCCGATGGCGACCGGGTCTACGCCGTGCTGCGGGGGATCGGTCAATCGAGCGACGGCAAGGGTGCCGGGTTGCTGGCGCCCAGCCACGATGGCGAAACCTTGGCGATGCGGCGCACCTACGAAGCCTGTGACGTCGATCCCGCGTCAATCGGCCTCGTTGAGGCCCATGGCACCGGCATCCCGCTGGGCGACCAGACCGAGATCGGTTCGTTGCGCAGCATCTTCGGTGCGCGCACCGCGCCGGTCGGCACCAAGGCACTGGGTTCGGTCAAGTCGATGATCAGCCACTGCATCCCGGCCGCGGGCATCGCCAGCCTGATCAAGATGACCTTGTCGCTGCAGCACCGCGTGCTGCCGCCGACCCTGTGCGAGAAGGTGAACCCGGCCCTGGGCATCCACGAGACGCCGTTTTACGTCAACACCCGCACGGCGCCCTGGATGAGCCCGCCAGGGCAACCACGCCGGGCGGCGGTGAACTCCTTTGGTTTCGGCGGCATCAACGCACACGCCGTCGTCGAGCAGGCGCCGCCGGAAGCGCGCGCACCGGGGCGTCTGACGGCCTGGGCTGCCGAGCTCTGCGTGGTCTCTGCCGACGGCACCGACGCGCTGGTGGCTCGGCTCGAAGCCTTGCAGGCCGGGTTGTCCCGCAACCCGGGCTGGCGCATCGCGGAGGTGGCTGCCGCCCTGGCCCGCAGCGACGGCGCCGGCACGCACCGCCTCGGCCTCGTGGCCGCCGACACCGCGGCGCTGTCCAAGGGCATCGCGCAGGCCTTGACCAAGCTGCGCGGGGCGAGCGACGCCCCCTGGTCCACCCGCACGGGCGTGGCCTACAGCGGCCGGCGGGTCGAGGGCAAGCTGGCCTTCCTGTTCCCGGGCGAAGGCTCGCAGTACATGGGCATGTTCGCCGACCTGGCGCCCTGTTTTGACGAGATCCAGCGCTGGCTGGACTTCTGGCATGGCCTGCACGGCCTGCCGGCGGGCAGCACACGCACCGACATCGTGTTCCCGTCCTCCGAGATCGGGCCCGAGCAGCGCGCGCTGCTGGAGCAGCGCCTGCACGACATGGATGTCGGCTCGGAAGCCGTGTTCATCGGCGGCATGGCGATGCACGACCTGCTGGTGGCCCTGGGTGTCGAAGCCGACGTGATGATGGGGCACAGCTCGGGTGAATCGGCGGCGCTGGGCGCCTGCGGGGCCAACCCGGCCACCACGCCGGCCGAACTGGCGGCCTGCATCAGCCAGCACTTCGCGGTTTATGACCGTCTGCTGAAGGCGGGCAAGATCCCCACCGGCGCGCTGCTGGCCGTGGGTGCGCTGCCGCCGGCCACTGTCGAAGAGCAACTCGCCTTGCACGGCACCGATGTCGTGGTGGCGATGGACAACTGCGCCAACCAGATCGTGCTGTACGGTGCGCCAGAAGGCATCGCGCGGGTGCAGAAGGCACTGACCGCTCTGGGCGGCATCTGCATGCCGCTGCCGTTTGACCGGGGGTACCACACGCCGGTGTTCAACGATGTCAGCACCGCCTTCCTGGGGTACTACAAGGACATCAAGCTCGGCCGCCCACGCGTGCCGCTTTACTCCTGCGCGTCGGTGGACCTGTTCCCCGACAGCGTTGCGGCCGTGCGCAAGCTGGCCGCCGCGCAGTGGTCGCAGAAGGTCCGCTTCCGTGAGACCGTGCTGAAGATGCACGACGACGGTGTGCGGCTGTTCCTCGAGGTCGGCCCGTCGGCCAACCTGACGGCCTTCGTCAACGACATCCTGATCGACCGCGACTATGTGGCGATGTCCAGCAACGTGCGGCGCCGCGGCGGGCTGGAGCAGCTGTTGACGGTGCTGGGGCAGTTGTACGTGGCCGGCCGCGGGCCCAAGCTTGAGCGGCTGTTTGCGTCCCGCCGCATCGCCGAGATCGACCTCGACGGCACCACCACCGTGCGTTTGCCGCCGTTGCTCGACAACACGATGCCGATGCTGCGGTTCGCGGATGCGGACAAGGCGCTGGTGCAGCGCCTGCTGGCGCCGCCGGTGGGCGCCGCGCAGCGCGGCCTGAGCGATGCGCCGCTGCAGGCTGCCCAGCCAACGCCGCCGGTCGCTGCCGATGCGCTGGTCGATGCTTCGGTGGAGGTCGGTGTCGATGCCGGGCGTGAGCGCGTCATGGCCGAGTACTTCAACCTGATGCGTGGCTTCCTCGATCAGCAACGTGCCGTGGCCGAAGGCCTGGCACCTGGCGTGGAAGAGGCCGCGCCAGCGGCGGCGGCCTGGCGGTCCACGCATGCCACCGACAGCCGCACGCCCTTGCTGGACCGCATCGTCATGCGCGACGATGTCCGTGTGCACGCGCAAAGCACGGTGAGCCTGGTCAACGACCAGTTCATCCGCCACCACGTGCTGTCCGGGCCGGTGGCCGACCCGGCGACGGGTGTGCACGGGCTGGCCTGTGTGCCCTTCATGGCCAGCATGGAGTTCATGGCCGAGGCTTGTGCTTTGCTGGCCGGCAGCGTGGACGTCACCGCGATCGAGAACGTCAAGGCCTTCGACTGGGTGGCGCTGGACAGCGGAGAACTCACCGTCGATGTCCATGCCGAGGTGGTCGACCGCGCACGCGGGCGCTATGCCGCACGGGTCGTCACACCCCGCGGCGTGGCGATGACGGCGGAGTTCCACTTTGATCGCCAGTGGCGCCTGGGCGATGTCGCGCCGCTGGCCGATGTCCGGCCCTGGGGCATCGACGTGCCGCACCTCTACACCCACGGCCGCTACGGCATGTTCCACGGGCCGGTCTTCCACAGCATGGGCGAGATCCACGGCTGGAACGACCAGGGCATCGACGTGTCCCTGACACCTTGCAGCCTGGACGGCTTCTTCGAAGACGGTCACCGTCCCCATCTGGTGCTGAACCCGGTGCTGCTGGACGCCATGGGGCAGATCGTGCCGTGCTGGCTGGTGCAGTACGTCGGGCCCGAGTTCCATTCGTTCCCGTCGACGATCGACCGCATCGAGTTCTACGAGCCTTGTGCCGCTGATCGGCCCGGCTTGCGCATGCGGGCGCGGCAGCGGCCTGACGACCCGACGGCCACGCACATCTCGGCACCGCGCAAATGGGCCTTCGATTGTGTGGATGGCCAAGGGCGCACGGTTTTGCGCTGTGACGGGCTGGTGAACCTGTTCTTCCTGGTCACGCCCTCGTACCACGCGAGCCGCACGCATCCGCTGGGTGGGTGGCTGGGCGGGCCGCTGTTGCCACCGCCTGCCGCCACAGCAGGCACGGCGGCCGCTGGCGTCATGCTGTGGCAGGTGCCGATGCTGCCGGATGAACTGTGCACACAGTCGGGCGGCATCTGCCTGCGCATCATGTCGCAGGTGATCCTGGCGCCGGCAGAGCGTGACGCATGGCAGGCGCTGAAGGGGCCGTTGCGGCACCGCCGCGAATGGCTGTTCGGCCGTGCGGCGCTGAAGGAGTCGGTGCGCTACTGGATCCATGCGCAGACCGGTGAATGGCTCTACATGACCGACATCGAGGTCGGCCATGACGAACTGGGAGCCCCCTATGTTGATGGGGACTGGCGAGGCCGCCTGATCGATGCTCCGCAGGTGTCTCTGTCCCACAATGGTGAATCGTGCCTGGCGGCTGTGGCGTCACCCGGGCAACCGGTGGGCGTCGATCTGGAAGACCCCGCACGGGTGCGCCGCCCCGATCTGGTGGCGGACTCGTTTGCACCCCAAGAGCGTGCGTGGCTCGAAGGGCTGGACGGTCCGGCCCACACAGAGCGCGTGACCCGCATGTGGTGCGCCAAGGAAGCGGCGGCCAAGTGCCTGGGCACCGGGCTGCAGGGGCAGCCCGAGGCCTTTGTGGTGGTCTCCGTGGATGCCAAGTGCGAAATGCTGCTCGTTGACAGTGCATGGGGCGCTGTCGAGACATGGATTCGACACCATGAGGGCACAATAATTGCTGTCGCCACACACGAGGCGACCGACCTAGAGGTAATGGATGAGTGAACTGTTGAAGGCGACGCCGAACGAGACCGTGATCGCGGTCGTCGAGGATTTGACACAGGATTGGGGCCTGGATCTGTCGGCACCCGTGGGGCCGACCACCATGCTTGCGGCAGACCTGCAGTTCGCATCGGTGGACATCATCCAGCTCTGCGTGGCACTCGAACAAATCTACGGGCGGCGTCTGGGCTTTCAGGATCTGCTGATGAAAGACGGCAGTTACGTGGGCGACCTCGCCTTGGGCCAATTTGCGGCCTTCATTGACATCAAGCTTGCCAGCCAGGGAGTGACACAGTGACCGTTCGCACGCTCTTCATCGGTCTCGATGGGGCCACCTTCACTGTCCTGAACGACCTGGTGAAACCAGGCGAAGGCGGTCCGGTGATGCCCTTCCTGGCCCGCATCTTCGCCAATGGCGCGCGCGCCAAGCTGCGCTCCACGCCCAACCCGCTCACGCCGCCGGCCTGGGTGTCGATGATGACCGGCCGCAACCCGGGCCACCACGGCGTCTACGACTTCATCCGGGCCGAAGAGCGCGCCGACGACGTGTTTTTCACGCTGTCCGACTCGCGCGACTGCCGTGTCGAAACCATCTGGTCCATCGCCAGCCGGCAAGGCAAGAAGGTCGCGGTGCTGAACTTCCCGTTCACCGCGCCGCCGCCCAAGGACCTGAACGGCGTCATGGTGCCGGGCTTCGTGCCGTGGCGCCACCTGCGCCGCAACTCGTACCCTGAAGGTCTTTACGACCGGCTGAAAACCATCCCCGACTTCAACGCACAAGAGTTGGCCTGGGACTTCGAACAGGAGAAGCAGTCCGGCAACGAGCTGAGCGACAAGGACCGCGAGGAATGGGTCAGCTACCACCTGCCGCGCGAGAAACAGTGGTTCAAGGTGGCCGAGTACCTGATGCGTGAGGAGTCGCCCGACCTGATGGCGGTGCTGTTCGACGGCGTCGACAAACTCCAGCACCAGGCTTGGCCCTACGTCGACCCGGCGATGCAGGAAGGGGAGCTGAGCGAGTTCCACCACCGCATGCGCGCGCTGTCGCTGGGCTACTTCAAGCAGCTCGATGGTTTCATCGAGGAGCTTGTCACCGCCGCCGGGCCGGACGCGCAGGTGTTTCTGTCCTCCGACCACGGGTTCACGGCGTCCACCGAGATCGTGCGCATCAACGCCTACCTCGAACAAAAGGGCTGGGTGCACTTCCGCGAATTGCCGCCTGGCGATGCCGGGCAGCGCCGCGACAACAGCTACTTTGCGTACCTGGATTGGACGAAGACGGTGGCCTACTGCCGCACGCCTTCCTGCAACGGCATCACGATCCGCGTGGCGCGCAACCCGGGCGACACCGGCATCGCGCCGTCGGAGTACGAAGCCGTGCGCAACCGCCTCATCCGCGACCTGGAAGACCTGAAGGACGAGGCCACCGGCGAGCGCATCATCACCGAGATCCACAAGCGCGAAGACGTGTTCCCGGGCGCTGCCATGAGCGAGGCGCCCGATCTGCAGCTGGTGCTGCGCGACTTCGGCTTCGTGTCGGTGAAGAACATCCACCCGGTGGTCGAGAAGCGCAACTACCCGATCGGCACGCACCACCCGGACGGCGTGTTCCTGGCCTGCGGCCCGGGCATCGAAGCCGGCAAGCTGCTGGGCAAGCGCAACATCGTCGACGTGGCCTCGACCCTGCTGTACAGCCTGGGCCTGCAGGTGCCTTCGGACCTGGAAGGTGTGGTGCCGCCCACGATGTTCACCGGCGAGCACAAAGCCGCGCACCCGATCGAGATCGGCGCGCCCACGCTCACCGGCACCGGTGATGTGCAGACCGACGCCATGAGTGACGAAGAAAAGCAGAAGATCATGGAACAGCTGCAGATGCTGGGCTACATGGAGTAAGCACTTTGCCCTTCGCGACCGTCAACGGGGCCCGACTGCACTACGTCCAGGTGGACGAGGGCGGGGCCTGGCCGCGCGAGGACCTGATCATGGTCCACGGCCTGGCGACCAACCTGGCGTTCTGGTACCTGCCGTACGTCCCGGTGTTCGCCAAGCGGTTCCGGGTCACGTTGTTCGATTTGCGGGGGCTGGGGCGCTCGGAGATGACGACGTCCGGCTACACGCCGGACAACCTGGCGCGCGACATGATGGGTCTGATGGACCACCTGGGCATTGCGCGTGCGCACATCGTGGCCCACAGCTTTGGCGGCGTGGTGGCGTTGAACCTGGCGTGCATGAATGCAGCGCGGGTCCAGAGTCTGGTGCTGGCCGACACCCACATCAGTGCCGTGCGCCACATCAGCACCCCGCGTGAATGGGGCAACCGCGCGCATTTGCAGGTCCTGCTGGACCGGCACGGGATCGAGCTCGACACGCACGACCCCTATTTTGGCTACCGGCTGCTCACCCACGTGGCGCACCTGCAGCTGCGTCAGGAGACCGTGCCGGAAGACCTGTTGGCCCTGGTCGGGCCGACCATCGGCCGCCAAGGCAATCGCACCGCGGCGCAGTGGGTCAAGCTGATGGGCGAGACCCTGGCCGAGCATGAGTTCATGGGCGATGACGGCCTGACGCTCGAAGCCCTGCGCCGCCTGCTGTTCCCGGTGCTGGCGCTGTACGGCGACCATTCCCAGGCGCGGCTCACCGGCGGTGAGCTGCTGGATGTGTGGCCCCATGCCGAGTTCCGCCGCATCCGGGATGCCGGGCACTTCTTCCCCACCTCCCGACCGGGCGACGTGATGGTCGAGTGCGAACGCTTCTGGAGCGGCGCCTACACCCGCCGGCCCGTGGTTCGCTCTGGCGAACAGCTGCGCCGGCATTTCCGCAGTGACCGTGTGTTCGCATCCGATGGCTCCTGGCACTTCACGACCCGCGAGGACAAGCGCGTGGGTCCTTTCCAATCCCCTGATGAGGCGCACGACGCACTGGCCCGCTACATCGCCAGCTTTGACGTCGCGGCCTGACCCCGCATGGTGAAGCCGAACCGCCTGGGCATCTCGCCCGGCCTGAGCCAGGAGCACTTCAGGCTGATCGCCAAGCGCGGCTTCGGCGACGGGCACAACTCCTACACCCACTCGATGGCCTGGTTCAAGAACCGGCTCTACGTGGCCACCATGCGCGACAACTTCGCGCTGATGCGGTCGCGGCTGTCGCTGGGCCTGGATGTCTGGCCCATTGAATGCCCGACCGATCCCTTCGAACTCGACCTGCGGGCTGAGATCTGGGCCTACGACCCGTACACGGACACCTGGGAGCGGGTCTTCAAGGCGCCGTGGATCATCGGCAGCCACGGCAAGCGCATCCCGCGGGACATCAGCTACCGCAGCATCGCCTTGTACCGGCGCACGCCGGGCGAAGAGCCCAAGCTCTTCATCAGCACCTGGTCGCCGGCACGCGGCCCGGGGCCGGTGATCATGGTCACCGAAGACGGCCGCGAGTTCAAGACCACCTGCGAGCCCGGCCTGGTCGGCTTGCCGGTGACCACCATCCGCTCGATGGTGCCGTTCAAGGGCAAGCTCTACACCACCCCCGCAGGCTCGCGCGGAGGCAACACCAACATCTCGGGCCACGCGGTCATCTACGAGAGCCGGGACCCGGAAAACGGTGGGTGGGAGCCGATCAACGAGTTCGGCTTTGGCGACGTCGGCAACAAGTCGCTGCACGAACTGGTCGCCTGGGGCGATCACCTGTACGCCGGCACCCTCAACCACAGCGGCTTCCAGCTGTGGCGCAGCCGCTGCGAGGGCGCGCCCCCCTACGAGTGGGAAATGGTGATGGAGCAGGGCGCCTGGCGCGGCCCGCTGAACCAGGGCGTGCTGAGCATGTACCCGTTCAAGGGTGCGCTCTACATCGGCACCGGCATCCAGGGCGGCGGTGTCGATCGCGAGAACAAGATCGGTCCGGCAGGCGCGGAGATCATCCGCCTGCACCCTGACCTGAGCTGGGATCTGATCGTGGGCCAGCCGCGCGACACGCCCGATGGCTTCAAGGATGCGTTGTCTGGCCGCTACCCGGGTTTCGACAACTTCTTCAACGGCTACTTCTGGCGCATGTGCGAGCACGACGGCTGGCTCTACATGGGCACCTTCGAGTGGAGTTCGGTGCTCGGTTACATCAACCGCAGCAAGTTCCCGCAGACCTTCGCCAACGTGCTGGCGCATGTCGGGCCGCAGACCATCCTGGAAAACCAGTCAGGCTTCGACCTCTACCGCAGCTTCGACGGCGTGAACTGGGTGCCGGTCACCACCAACGGCATGGGCACGCCCTACAACATGGGCCTGCGCACGCTTCAGTCGACACCGCATGGCCTGTTCATTGGCACGGCCAACCCCTGGGGGCCGAAGATCATGCCGCTGACCGGTGACGAATACGTCGTGAACCCGCGCGGCGGCTGCGAGGTCTTCCTCGGCCGGCACCCGTCTGACGATTGAGTCCGCCGGGCCTGCCATGACCCGCATCCCCGCAGGTGTCCGGCGGGATGCCGATCTGGCCTACGGTCCCGATCCTGCCCAGTGCCTGGACGTTTACCTCCCTGGCAGCCTCAACAAGGCGCCTTTGCTGATCTTTGTGCACGGCGGCGGCTGGGCGCGTGGGGACAAGGCTGCGCCCGCTGTCGTGGGGCAGAAGGTGGCGCATTGGACGGCCCGAGGCTACGTCGTGGTTTCGGTGAACTACCGGCTGCTGCCGCAGGTCCGGCCGCTGGCGCAGGTGGACGATGTCGCGCGTGCACTGGCCTGGATCCAGCGTGCGGCGCCGCGCTGGGGGGCCGATCCTGAGGCTTGCCTGCTGATGGGCCACTCCGCCGGCGCACACCTGCTCACCTTGCTGGTGGCCGACCCGGCCATTGGCGAGGGCGCCGGTGCGCGGCCGGCTCGGGGCGTTGTCGCGCTTGACACCGCGGCGTTCGACCTGGTGGCACTGATGGAAGGGCCGCACCTGCCATTGCACGACCAGGCCTGGGGCGATGACCCGGCCGTCTGGCGTGCCGGTTCTCCCATCCACCGGCTGCAGGGCCGGCCCGCTGCACCGATGCTGCTGGTCTGTTCGGCCCTGCGGCCGCGTGTCTTGCGTCAGGCCCAACAGTTCGCCGCGCGTGCCCATTCGTTCGGGGGAGCGGTGCAGGTGATCGCCGTCGATCTGTCACACCGGGAACTCAATGCGGAGCTGGGCGCGGACGGTCCCTACACGGCGGCGGTGGACAAGTTCGCGCAAGGCCTGGGTTTGCCGTAGACCCAGGGCGAGGGCATGGCACAAGCGCCACATCGGGCGCGGCCTGAGCGTTGCGGGCCTTGCCGGCCCTCAGCGTGTGGCCAGCAGGCTGCGCAGTGACGGCTCCAGGGTGCCGATGAACTCGTCCACGCCCGCCGTGTAGCTGCCTTGTTCGCCGAGCTCGCTGTTCAGGGCGCCGTGGCTCTTGTTGAGGGGCATGACGACGGCACGAATGCCCAGGGAGCTGCTCTTGTCGGCGTACGCGCGCGCCTGTGAACACGGATCGTCAGCGCGCTTGCTCGAGCAGATACCCAGCCAGGGCGAGGCTGTCTTGTCCAGTTGGTGCCAGGGCGAGACCTGCTTCCAGCCCTCTTCGGTGCTGCCGAAGGCTTCGACATAACGCTCCTTGATCTTGGGGGCCTTCAGTCCCTGCATCTGCACCACGGTGTTGGTCGCGCCGCTGTCGATCGAGATGGTGCCGAGCACGGGTTTCACGCCGGTGCGTGCCCGCAACTGGGCATCGGCATTCACCAGCGACACCAGGTGCGCGCCCGCCGAGTGCCCCATGAGCACGATGCGACGCTCGTCGCCACCCCAACTGCGGGCGTTTTGCTGCACGTAGGCAATGGCCCGGGCCACCTCTTCAGCCTGGCCGGCCGCGTTGCGGCCGTCGGTCAGCATGGGGTAGTTCACGGAGACGAGCATGAACCCCCGAGGCACCCAGTGTTTGACCTTGTTCGTCGTGACGGACTTCAGAGACTTGTCGCCCACACACCAGCCGCCGCCATGCACCATCACGATCACCGGGGCCAGGCTGCTGCCCGTTGTCTTGCCAGGCAGAAAGACGTCCAGCTTCTGCCTTGCGTGCCTCCCGTAGGCGATGTCCTCGCGGTCGGGCGAGGGGCCAGTCGCGCGGTCGCCGGCCCGCTCAATCATGCGGCTGACCTTGCGGTGCTGCGCTGCGCAGGCGTCGGCGCTTTCATCGGCATAGTCGTCGGATGATGCTGGTCGGTCACCAAAACGGCGTTCGCCCTGCAGGCAGGCTGATTGCGTCAGCGCGACCAGCAGCACCAGCAGCGGGGCCGGTAGGCGGATGAAGCCTGGCAGTGTCATGGGATGTTCTCCATCAAAGATGCAAGCTGAGCCTAGCACGCATGAATCGCGCCACTGCACCCCGCCGCCTCGCGCGACCGACGTTCTAGGGGGCAGATCGATCGAGGACCCAACGCTCGCCGTGTGACCCAAGGGCCTGCGCTGTCGGGTCTGATGAAAGCGATCCCGCAGGCGATCCGACACACCAGTGTGGAGGTTGCCGATCAATGCGCTGTTCTGCTACGCTCATTTGGTTGATGGGCCGTACGCACTGTCCACCCTGACGGAACTTGCAGCCCGCGCGCGGTGCTGAGTCCGGGTTCCGAGCCCGCGTCCCTGCGGCGCGCTGGCGGGTGGTGGTGTTGCGGATGCTGATGGATCACCAAGCCATACAGGGGGCCGATGTGCTGAACGGAGTTGCCAAAGGACTTGCCACCATTGCCTTGGTGCAGGCAGCGATGTGGGGGGCGGTGGCCTCTTCTACCGCTTCCGCGCAAGGGTTGCCCAGAGAAGTCCAGGTCGGTACGAGGACCATCATCGACTTCGAATTCGATTGGGGTCGCGATGGTGTGCATTGCCAAGCTTGCAATTTCGGAGCGGGTAATTCTCGCCTGGCGTTTACCGATGAGTTCGGCAACGTCTGGGTGGGTTATGTCGACCCCAACAACGGTTATTTCTACCCGTCAGATGGTCAAGCCGTGCTGGTCGACACAAAGAGTGTGACCGCCCAGAAAATTGGCAACGGGCCGGAGTGGATGGTCTCTCAGCGCGGATCTGAGCTGGTCTACACCCGCTGGACCGACAAGCGTCCCCAGACCTTCAACAACATCTCATTGGGCCACGCCTACATGGGCGGTGGAGGGTGGATCTCCGGGTCAATACCCGACAGCAAGGGTTACGTGCTGCCCATGGGTTCTTTGAACATCGACGACAGCGTGCCGATGATCAATTACCAGAATTTCTCGACGCGCAAGACTGACACCTACTGGCGCGTGATGGCCCAGGACACGGCGCCGTTCAAGATCGACATCGGCAGCAACCAGCCGGGTGTGACGCGCCGTTGGGTCCCTGGCACGCACAAGATCATCATGACCTTTCAAGTGGAGACGCCGGAGGCCGAGGCCGGCCCTGGGCCGCAGCGCGTCTTCCGCCAGGTGTTTCTGTACTCGCCAAACACCAACACCCTCGAGCAGCTGACCTTCGACCCCGAGAACAAGTACTGGGCCTTCATGTGGCAGGCCCCCGAATACAACAACGAATACCTGTTCTTCGTGATGGTCGGTGGCCGGGAACTCCACATCTATCGGCGGCTGAAGCAGGATGGCGGCACCTGGGCCTGGACCGTCATCAACAAGATCGTCATGCCGAAAGACAACCCGTTCATCGTGTCGCCTGAGCCCATGGTCTACAACGGGAAATCCTGGCTCTACTTCACCGTGTCGCCGAAGCGTGGCGGGCACAACATATCGGCTGCCAGTCAGGTGGCGATCACGGGCATCGTTCCTGGCGAGTCCGAAGTGCGTGTGCTGACCGCGGATGCCGAAGGGCAGACCCGGGCGCGTCGCGACCCTGAGCACTTCATCACGGCCAACGGCCCTTACATCTACTACAACCGCTACGTGCCGCGCGCCGACGGTCAAGCCGTCAGCGAAGGGGTCTTTCGGATCGATACCGGGCTCGGCCCACCCCAGCCTCAAGCCGCCCCGGTTTCAACTTCGCGCTGATGCCTGTGGTGGCGCGACAAGACCTTCGCGCCTTGCTGCCCATGCGTGTCACTTGATCGGCCCCGGGCCAATAGAAGACCTTTTAGTTCACTGAGACCCTGCCATGCGCCTCCTGTTGCCCGTGATTGCTTCGCTCCTGTACGTCGCCGCGCCCGCCCAGGCGCAGACTTACGACTTTCGGCCGGTCACCCAGCACATCAACACCTTTGTCGGGACTGATCCGGAAGACTTGCTGGATGGCGCCTCGATGATCGTGATCCAGGACGGTCAGGCGATCTACAAGAAGAGTTTTGGCAGCTACGAGCGCATTGCGCCCCAAGTGCCGATCGCTTCAGCCAGCAAGTGGTTGTCGGCTCTGGTGCTGCAGCGCCTGGTCGAGGCGGGCCAGATGCGCTGGTCTGACACCATCTCCGACTACTTCGGCAACGACTACCCTAACCCCACGCCGTTGAAGGGCAGGATCACGTTGCGGCAGATGTTCAGCCACACCTCCGGCATGAGCGTCGACATCCCCACGTGCCTCACACCCGTGTACAAGGACATGGCGCTGGACGACTGCGCCAAGACCGTGCTCAGCAAGCAGCTGAGCTGGCAACCGGGAACGATGTTTGCCTATGGCGAGGGCTCCATGCAGGTCGCGGGGGCCATGGCGCAGCGTGCAACCGGCAAGACCTGGGCGGAGTTGGTGGCAGCTGAACTGACGGGACCTTTGGCGATGGGCCGCACCGACTTCGGCCTCAACAAAAACGGCACGCCTTTTGCCAACCCGATCATTGCAGGCGGTGCACGCTCGACGATGATGGACTATGCCAACGTCGTCCAGATGGTGCTGCAAAAAGGGGTGTTCAGAGGCAAGCAGTACCTGAGCCCGGAAAGCATTGCACAAATGCAGCTGGACCAGACCTTCGGGGTGCCCGTCAACCCAGATGCCGACCCCTATCCGGAAGCCTTTGGCTACGGCTACGGCGAATGGCGCAACACCGTTGACTGCAACGGCGTGGCGACCCAGGTTTCCAGCACCGGCATCTTCGGTACCTCGCCCTGGGTGGACTACCAGCAGGGCATTGCCGCCGTCTTCTTTGCCTACCGCCAGTTCCCGGGCGGTAACGTCATGCGGGACAACATCAGCCAGCTCTGGGGTCTGGTGGCCAACGTCATCGGCGCTCCTGCCAATTGCCCGGGTCTGCAGTGACGTTCCGCGCGGGTTGAAAGCCGTGGGGCTTGCGATCAATGCAAGCCGCAAAGATTGCCTATCGGCGCTTGCCGACCATCACCCGGTGACGGATGACTTCATTGAGGTCCGGGCGTACGCCGGTGCGCGGCTCGACATAACTGCGGCCCCACAAGGCGAAGGTGGCACCTGGTTGCAGCCCGACCGGGTTGTCGGCGGTGGGCGCCGGGATGTTGATGCAGAACTTCAGGCCATCGCAGTTGTACGACACGGCATACGCGTAGAGCTTGCTGAACTGCTGCACCCGCGGATCGGTCGGCGACGTGACCCCGGCGTGGTACAGCGCACTCTTGCTCGTCAGCTGCGGGTCCTCGATGGCGACGATGCCCGTGGTCTTGCGCGGGTCGACCACGGTGTGGTTGACATATAGCGCCTTGCCGGTTTTCTGGTGGTTGACGCCGGCAATGATGACGACGTCCCGCAAGTTGCCCACCGTCAGGTCGTTGCTGAGGTCTCTGGAGTAGAGCGCGTCGTGGTTGTCACCGCCGGCGCAATCCTCTTCGTCAGCGAAACAGTCCCAGCCAACCCGCTTCGAATAAGCCACCAACTGGTCCTTGAAGGTGAACGAACGCCCATGGTTGGCCTTGATGTTGGCCACGAGCGTGTTCAGCGCTGTCGCGAGCGCCGCGTCTTCCGAAACGCCTGTGGTCTCGCTGGCGTAGCCGACGATGGGGGCGGGCACCGCTGCGCGCGGCGCAGTCGGGCCCACGCGTACCACGTAGAACGGCTTCTCTGCCATGTAGCTGTCAAAATCAGCGGGCACGGTGGGCAGCGCCGTTCTCATCAGCAAGGTGAAGGTGTCTGCGGCTGGCGAACGGCCCATGAACAGGGGCAAGCCGACTGGCAGCGGGACGAAGTTGACCTCGGAATCCTGAATGCCCTGCTGCGCCAACTGCGCCTTGACGCTCGCCAAGGTGTTCATGTCGGCCGTCCACACCAGCACCGCGTACTGGTTGAACACGGCGGTCCCGGGCCTGTCCGCCTGCAGGGTGGAGAAGCTCAGGTGGTTGAGTGTGTCGCTCAGGCTGGCGAAAACAAAGGGCTTGCTGCTGGTCACGCGGTCGTAGAGGTACTGCGTGAAGCCGAAGTACCGGACTTCCGGTGGCGTGCGCATGAACACCACCACCGCCTCGCTTGGCCCCAGCTTCATGCTCATCGAGCCACCAAAGCTGGGGTAGCCGTAAGGGCTGGAGGGGTTGGAGCCGTAGCAGGTGTCGCCGTTGGTGAAGCAGTCGACGATGTCGAGGTAGGACCAACTGCCGGGCTGGAAACGCCAATCGGCGGGCAGCGCGGCAACGTAGCTGTCACCCATGGCTTGCACCCGGGGATCGCCGGCCCAGGCATCGGCGCTGATGGCGACGCCGAGACAACAGGCCACTAAAACGTTGCGGGTCGTCGTGGTCATCTCTGCTCCAGTGCCCAGGGACAGGTTGGTCAGTTCGGAGGCGGCAGCAAGGTGTGCGCCCGGTACAGACCCTCAGAGCAGGTCGGGCAGAAGGGCTGGCCCGGTACCTTGGTCGAGTCGAACCGGTTGTAATAGATGAATGGCCCGAGCTCGGTGATGAAAACCTCCGGGTCCATTCTCCCCTTGACCGGCGCGTTCTGATCGAGCCGCCGCATGAAGGGATCGGTCTTGCTCAGGTTGACCAACCAGATCTCGGAAGAAAAATCGTACGGCGGCGCCACGAGACCGGTGAAGACATAGGATTGGCCGTTGTAGACCAGGGGCTCGGGCGACCACACCTTGCTGCGTGCCACGAACTGCCGGCGCGCAAAGAAGGTCCACTGCAGGCCTTGCCCATCGACCGGCAGCTGCCGGTAGAACCGCATTTCGTTGCGGTTGACCACGGTCATCAACACCAGGTTGTTGTTGAACTCGGGCGCCTCCCACATCCAGGGCACCGTGTCCAGGTCCTTGTTGCCGTCGTCGAAGGTCAGTTGCTCGAGCACCTTGGTGTCCAGGTCGTAGCGAAAGATCTGCGAGAGGCCGTTGGCCGGCGCGGCGAAGACCACGGCGCGTTGTCCGCCCACAAAACGCACCGAGCGGGGGCCCACGGCTGTGCCCGGGATCATCTCCTCGGTGCCTGCATCGGCCACTTCGCGCCAGTAATGGTTGAACGCCGGGTCGACGTAGGTGATGCGCGGGGCGGGATCGCCAGCGTCGGTGCTGGCATAGGGTGCGTTGCGTTGCAGGGCTGGTGACAGGTATTCGATCTCCCAGCTGCCGGTCCGCCGCTGACGTGCCATGGCCAGCCGCGCGTTTTCGATCGTCCGCGGGCGGTTGGGCAGGAACTTCGTGTAGACGATGTGGACGCCGTCGGCCGACGGCAACCATTCAGGGCCGTTGTACATCATGCCCAGGACTTCGAGCAGCGTCAGTGCATCCGGGTCCACCAGCTGGCCTTTGCCATCGACGGGCTGCAATGCGCCCGTCAGGCGGTTGACGTCGGCCACCCACATCTGGCCATCGACGTCGACCCACACGATCTGGCCCCGCTCCTGGTTGAACTCCGCATCGATCAGGTCGGTCTGGCTCGACACCAGCCGTTCGAGCGTCTTGGGGGGCGTCTGCGCCGATGCATCGAACGAAGCGCCTGCGGCGCAAAGGGCGATCACTCCGAGGAACATGGGGATGATCGAGCGGAAGGAATATCGGCCGTGGGTGTGCCCGTAACGCTGCATGCAGACTCCTCTTTCGTTCAGCCTTTGGCGACTGGAAAAGCGCTCCGACCCCGGCTCCCGTATCCCGGCATGTGGGGCCGTGGACGCCACGCCGCCCGGCACCGAGGGCCGTTGCGACTGTCCGTTAGCAAGTGTAGGGCCCGGATTTGCCAATGTTCTGCAGCGCACACCGCATGAACGAGGGGGTTGATGCACCCTGTGGTCACTCGCTGCAGCGACACCCATCCATGCCGCACCAAGGCGATGCACGTCAGCGCCCGGAGCCGCCACGGAACAAGCGCGACGTGCCAGGGGTCAACGCCAGGTGTCGCGGGCACTCCCCCATCTCGGTGGGCAGAATCCAGGCGCGACACGTGCACTATGCCCTCGGTCCGCGGTTTGACGCGGTGCGGTTGGGCCAAAATCGAACAATGGTGAGTTCGGTCCTCACCCAGCATCCTTGGAGATCCCGAATGCGCCGCTTGTTCAACCACCTCCACCGCCAGATCCCGCATGTGCTGCTGGCCGTCATGGTCATGGGGCTGACCTCCGCTTCGTTCGCCCAGATCGTCACGGTGATCCCGTCCACGCCGAGCAACATCTCCGGCACCGTGGAGCGGATGATTTCTTACCGCAACCAGAACCACATGTGGCAGACCTCCGATGGTGCGACCCACGCGCTGGTCAACGTGGGCAACCAGCCCAACGGCACCAGTCTGCGGATGCACACCTCGGTGGACAACGGGGTCAGCTGGGTCGGCAGTGTTGAACTGCCCGTGACCGACTTCACCTCCACATCCGATGGTTTCCTGCAGGGCAACAACCTGTTTGTCACCTACTCGACCACTTCAGGCGGGGTGGCCTTTTCCCAGCTGAGGTACGACCCAGCCACCACCACCTGGACCTTGGGCGCAACCGAGATCGCGTTCCAGTCCGACACCCTCGTGGCGAGCAATCCCACGGTGGCCCGCGATGCGCAGGGCCGGCATTGGGCAGCGTTCACCACCCAGGATGCCGCCAACAATTCCAGCATCAAGATGGTGTTGCGTTCAACGAACGCTCCGGGTTGGGTCGACACCGGTTTTGTCTTCGGGCCGACCGACAACCTGTCGTTGGACAAGACCGAACGTGGTGCCCGTGTGGTCACGGTGGCGGGCGGCGTCGGGCTGGTCTACACCGTTCGCCAGGATGTGTTCTGGGCCAAGCGCCAGAACAGCTGGCCTGTGACACAGCCGTGGGCGCGCTCGCAGGCCTATGCGGACAAGGGTGTCGACAACGACCCCTACGGCAGCCACTTCAGCGTGACCGTGGACGAGCAGAGCAACGTGCACATGGCCATGGTGGACGGCGGCCAGATGTTGTACCTGCGCCTGGCCAACGGCGCCCAGACCTGGACCCGCAAGGTCCTGACCGCGCCCGTTCGCGCCGCCTATGTGCAGATCCTGACCTCCGGTGGCACCCTCATGCTGGTGGGCAACGACAAAACCACCGCCGTGGTCTTCCAGAGCACCAACGGCGGCAGCACCTGGGCCAAGACACACCTGTTGCTGCACCCGCCGTCAGACGGCATCAGCAACTACGACAACCCGCGCATGGAACTGCCGGGCAACAACCCCGCGAGCCCGGTGCCGGTGCTGCAGCAGTACCGAGAACGCAACATGCAACGCACGATTTCCTTCCGCGTGCCGGTCAAGACGGCGCCCTGAGGCCAACGCGGCGTCGGGCCGTCCACACCGGGGGCGGTTGGCTTGTCGGCACTTGCCCTGGGCAGGCCCGTGACCTGCTCGTGTGAACCTGGAGGCTTGTCATGAAACTGGGTCATCTGGCGGTCGCCCTGGTGCTCGGCTGTGCGAATGCGGTGGCCGGCGCGCAGGTGCTGGCCGTCTCGGGCTTCAAGGAAGGCGACGAGAACTGGAGTGTGCAGAACGGGGCCGGCAACTTCCTGTGGCTGGCCACGGGGGGTGACCCCGGCGGCTACATCCGGGCGCTCGAGGTGCCAGAACCCTCCGGTTTGTGGTTCTTCTCGGCCCCGGCGGCGTTCCTGGGCAACAAGGCTGCGGCTTACGGCGGATCGCTGTCGTTCTCGATGCGCAGCAACTGGTCACCCCCCGAGATCCTGGCACCCCATGCCAGCCTGCAGCTGCTGGGCGCCAATGGTGTGCTGCTGGCCTTGCAAGGCGATGAGCCGCCTACACTGGACTGGACGCGGTACACGGTGTCCCTGGTCGCTGACGGCGACTGGAAGCTGGGTTCGGTCAACGGCCCTGCAGCGACGGCCGCCGACATGCAGGCGGTGCTGTCCGATCTGTTGGCGCTCCGCATCAATGGTGATTTTGGGCAGGGCGTCGAGGTTTCTGGGCTGGATTCGGTGGTGCTCAGCGCGGTGCCGGAGCCGGCGGCCATGGCCCTGTTCCTCGCGGGCTTGATGGTGCTTGGCGGCCACGCACGCCGCCGCGCGGGACGCAGCGGGTAATTCCCCGCCGGGCCGGCACGGGGCGGCTCCTAGAATGGGGCGAGACCATCCAAGGAGCCAGCCGCATGCCGTTCGCACGCCGCAACCCCGAGCCCGGGGCTGACGCCGCCCTCCCTGCGTGCAGGACGCTCAAGAAGTACCCCAACCGTCGCCTCTACGACACCCTGCACAGCTGCTACATCACGCTGGCCGACGTGAAGCAGATGGTGCTGGCCGGCGAGGCTTTCGAGGTGCGGGACGCCAAGACAGGCGAAGACCTCACGCGCAGCATCCTGCTGCAGATCATCCTGGAAGAAGAATCCGGCGGCGTGCCGATGTTCTCGTCCACGATGCTGGCCAACATCATCCGCTTCTATGGCCACTCGATGCAGGGTGCGATGGGCAACATGCTCGAGCGCAACCTGCAGGCCTTTGCCGAAGTGCAGGCGCAGCTGGTCAGCGGCCAGGCGCCGCTGATGCAGAACCTGATGGGCAGCTACCTCGAACAATCCCGCAGCATGTTCGAGAAGATGCAAGAGCAGATGGTGCAGGCCGGCGCGATCTTCCCCGGCTTTCCGCCGAAGCGCTGATTCCGCCGCCGGGGCGCCAGGTGGGGCGCTATCGGTGAAAATCCGGCGATGTCACACACCGCACCCACCGTTGGCTTCGTCTCGCTCGGCTGCCCCAAGGCGCTGACCGATTCCGAGCTGATCCTCACGCAGCTGCGCGCCGAGGGCTACACCACCTCCAAGACCTTTGAGAGGGCCGACCTCGTCATCGTCAACACCTGCGGCTTCATCGACGACGCGGTCAAGGAAAGCCTGGACACGATTGGCGAGGCCCTGGCCGAAAACGGCAAGGTGATCGTCACCGGCTGCCT
>CAYTWU010000013.1:24892-28363 GCA_964442175.1 uncultured Rubrivivax sp. | reverse complement strand
AGCGGCGGCGCACGCCCTCGCCGTCCAGCGACTGGTTGCCGGCGGGCCCGAACACCGGCGGGAAGTGCTGCGCCTGGATGCGACCGAGCATCACGTTGGCATCGGTCACCGCCAGCGGCCCGCCGCGGCGGTAGCTGGCCGGGCCGGGGTTGGCGCCGGCGCTTTGCGGGCCGACGCGCAGCCGCGCGCCGTCGAAGGCCAGGATCGAGCCGCCGCCTGCGGCCACGGTGTGGATGCTCATCATCGGCGCGCGCATGCGCACGCCGGCCACCTGTGTCTCGAAAGCGCGTTCGAACTCACCCGCGTAGTGGCTGACGTCGGTGCTGGTGCCGCCCATGTCGAAACCGATCACCTTGGGGTGGCCCGCCGCCACCGCGGTGCGCACCATGCCGACGATGCCGCCCGCCGGGCCGGAGAGGATGGCGTCCTTGCCCTGGAAGCGGTGCGCCTCCGTCAGGCCGCCGCTGCTCTGCATGAAAAACAGCCGCACACCCGGCATCTGCGCCGCCACCTGCTCCACGTAGCGGCGCAGGATGGGGCTGAGGTAGGCATCGACCACCGTGGTGTCGCCACGCGAGACCAGCTTCATCAGCGGGCTGACTTCGTGGCTGACGCTCACCTGCGTGAAACCCACCTCGCGCGCCAGCTGCGCCGCGGCGGCTTCATGCACCGGGTTGCGGTAACCGTGCAGGAAGACGATGGCGCAGGCGCGCAGGCCGGCGTCATGGGCGGCCCAGAGTCGCTCGCGCAGGTGCATCGTGTCCAGCGGCTCGACCACGCTGCCGTCGGCGGCCAGGCGCTCGGCGGCTTCGATCACGCGTTCGTACAGCAGTTCGGGCAGCACGATGTGGCGGTCGAACAGCCGCGGCCGCGCCTGGTAGGCGATGCGCAGAGCATCGCGGAAGCCGCGTGTGGTGACCAGCAGCGTCGGCTCGCCGCGCCGCTCCAGCAGCGCGTTCGTGGCCACGGTGGTGCCCATCTTCACGCAGTCCACCCGTTCCGGGGTGATCGGCTCACCGGCTTGAAGACCCAGCAGGCGGCGGATGCCTTCGACCGCAGCGTCCGGGTATTGCTCGGGGTTTTCGCTCAGCAGCTTCAGCGTGTGCAGCGCGCCCTGCGGGTCGCGGCCCACCACGTCGGTGAAGGTGCCGCCCCGGTCGATCCAGAACTGCCAGCGGTTGATCATGGGATGCTCCTGGGATGGGTGGTTGCGCGTTGCGGACTTTTCACCACAAAGGGCACAAAGATTTCTTGGTGCTCTTGGTGCTCTTGGTGTCTTGGTGGTGAAAGAGGCTTGCCCATCACAACGATGTTGCCGCCCGCGCCGCCTGGTCGTACATGCCCGACATGGTGCGCAACAGGCGCGCCAGTTCGCCGATGTCGGGGTTGAGTTCGGTGTCCAGGCTTTTCACCAGGCACTCTTCGCGCACCGCGCGGTACTGCTGCACAAAGGCCTCGCCCTGCGGGGTGGGGCTGTAGAAGACCTCCTTGCCCTGTTTGGCGGCGCTGGCCAGGTC
Source organism: uncultured Rubrivivax sp. (assembly GCA_964442175.1). GTDB lineage: Bacteria > Pseudomonadota > Gammaproteobacteria > Burkholderiales > Burkholderiaceae_C > Rubrivivax. Next base: position 26,846 of record CAYTWU010000013.1, on the reverse strand, counting down.
GGCCGCGACCAGCTTCTTCAGCGCGTAGGCCACCACGTGTGTGTCTTCGTAGTTCAACACGAAGCAGATGTCGGCCAGCTTCTTGTTGCGCGCCCGGTGGCACAGATGATGCATGAGCAGCACGTCGGTGATGGTCAGGTCCGGGCAGCCGGCGGCGGCCATGCAGCGCACGGCCCAGCGCGAAAACGCGTTCCACGCGACGATGAGCCCGAACTCGAACTCCGACAGCTCCACCGCCTTGGGCGAGACCAGGTGCGACGACGACACGATGCCCTGCGCGGCTTGCGCGCGGGACGTGGCGGCAGGGCTGGGGGCTTTGCGGGGCATCGGTGTTTGTACCAGAACGTCGAAGATTTATTGACAATTTATCTGCAAGCTTTCTAGACTGCAATCCACCCGCTGGCAAACCACTAGGAGCCCGACCGATGAAACTGCTGACTTCCCTGCTCACCGCCGCGGCCATCGCCGCGCTGTCGTCCGCCGCCACCGCGCAGACCAAATGGGACCTGCCGGCCGCCTACCCGGCCACCAACTTCCACACCCAGAACCTGCAGCAGTTCGCCGACGAGGTGGACAAGGCCACCGGCGGCAAGCTCAAGATCACCGTGCACGCCAACGCGGCGCTGTTCAAGGCGCCGGAGATCAAGCGCGCCGTGCAAGGCGGGCAGGCGCAGATCGGCGAGATCCTGCTCGTGAACTACCAGAACGAATGGCAGCCCTTCGGTGCCGACGGCCTGCCCTTCCTGGCCGACAGCTACGCCGAGGCCAACAAGCTCTACAAGGTGCAGAAGCCCGTGCTGGACAAGAAGCTGGGCGAACAAGGCATGCAGCTGCTGTACGCCGTGGCCTGGCCGCCGCAGGGCATCTATGCCAAGAAGGTGGTCAACAGCGCGGCCGACCTGAAGGGCATCAAGTGGCGCGCCTACAGCCCCAGCACCGCACGCATCGCCGAGCTGGTGGGTGCGCAGCCCGTCACCGTGCAGGCGGCGGAGCTCAGCCAGGCCATGGCCACCGGCGTCGTGGAGAGCTACATGTCCAGCGGCTCCACCGGCTTCGACACCAAGACCTACGAACACCTGAAGTTCTACATGGACACCCAGGCCTGGCTGCCCAAGAACGCGGTGATCATGAACAAGGCCGCCTTCGCCGCGCTGGACAAACCCACGCAGGACGCCGTGCTGAAGGCTGCGGCCGACGCCGAGGCCCGCGGCTGGGCCGCCAGCCAGAAGGTGAACACCGAGACGCTGGAGAAGCTCAAGGCCAACGGCATGAACATCGTCACACCCAGCGCGCAGCTGAAGGCCGACATGAAGAAGGTCGGCGACCAGATGCTGCAGGAATGGCTGCAGAAGGCCGGCCCCGAAGGCCAGGCGCTGGTCGACGCCTTCCGCAAATAAAACCATCGTGCCATGCGCCGTCTGCTGAATGCCTTGTACGACGGCGCGGCCTGGCTGGCGGCGCTGGCCATGGTGGGCCTGCTGGTGATGGTGCTGTTGTCCATCGCCAGCCGGCAGCTGCACTTCCACGTGCCGGGCACCGATGCCTACGCCGGTTACCTGATGGCCGCGGCCGGTTTCCTGGCACTGGCCCACACCTTCAAGCGTGGTGAACACATCCGCGTGACGCTGGTGCTGGCACGCCTGGGCGGTGGCTGGCGGCGCGCCCTGGAGCTCTGGTCGCTGGTGGCCGGCACGGCGCTGGCCACGCTGGCGGCGTACTACAGCGTGCGGCTGTCCTGGCAGTCACACGCCTTCCATGACATCTCCACCGGCAACGACGCCACGCCGCTGTGGATCCCGCAGGTCGCGATGGCGCTGGGCAACATCATCCTGCTCATCGCCTTGATCGATGAGCTGGTGCTGGAGCTGCGCGGCCAACGTGTGCACACCAGCCCGGAAGAGGCGCTGCGCAATGAGTGATGTGATGGTCACCCTGCTGCTCGTCGGCAGCCTGT
>CAYTWU010000013.1:0-24882 GCA_964442175.1 uncultured Rubrivivax sp. | reverse complement strand
CGAGTGACCGACCGGCCGCCATGAGCGATGTCGCCGTCACCGGCCTGCTGATCGCCGCGCTGTTCATCATCCTCGGCAGCGGCGTCTGGATCGGCCTCACGCTGTCGGGCGTGGCCTGGATCGGCATGCAGCTGTTCAGCAGCCGCCCGGCCGGTGATGCAATGGCCGTCACCATCTGGGGCAGCGCCAGCAGCTGGACGCTGACCGCGCTGCCGCTGTTTGTGTGGATGGGCGAGATCCTGTTCCGCACCCGGCTGTCCAACGACATGTTCCGCGGCCTCGCGCCCTGGATGCAGGCGCTGCCGGGCCGGCTGCTGCACACCAACGTGGTGGGCTGCACCATCTTTGCCGCGGTGTCGGGCTCCAGCGCCGCCACCGTGGCCACCATCGGCAAGATGAGCCTGCCGGAGCTGAAGCGGCGTGGTTACCCGGACGGCATCGTCGTCGGCTCGCTGGCCGGCGCCGGCACGCTGGGGCTGCTGATCCCGCCGTCCATCATCATGATCGTCTACGGCGTCAGCGCCGAGGTCTCGATCGCGCAGCTGTTCGTCGCCGGGGTGCTGCCCGGGCTGCTGCTGGCAGGTTTGTTCTCGGCCTACCTGGCGGGCTGGTCGCTGCTGAACCCGGGCCGCATCCCGCCGGCCGACCCGGGCCTGACGCTGGCGCACAAGCTGCGCGAGTCGCGCCACCTGATCCCGGTGGTGCTGCTGATCGCCGCGGTGCTGGGCAGCATCTACGGCGGCATCGCCACCGCCACCGAAGCCGCGGCACTGGGTGTGGTGGGCGCGCTGCTGATCAGCGGCGTGCAGGGCTCGCTGACCTGGGCCACCTTCAAGGACTCGCTGCTGGGCGGCGTGCGGCTGTACTGCATGATCGCGCTGATCCTGGCGGGCGCCGCCTTCCTGACGCTGAGCATGGGCTACATCGGCCTGCCGCGCCACCTGGCGGAGTGGATCGCCGGGCTGGGCCTGTCGCAGTGGCAGCTGCTGCTGGCGCTGATGGGCTTCTACATCGTGCTGGGCTGTTTCCTGGACGGCATCTCGATGGTGGTGCTGACCATGGGCGTGATCCTGCCCACGGTGCAGGCGGCCGGCATCGACCTGATCTGGTTCGGCATCTTCATCGTGCTCGTCGTCGAGATGGCCCAGGTCACGCCGCCGGTGGGCTTCAACCTGTTTGTGCTGCAGGGCATGACGGGACGCGACATCGGCTGGATCGCGCGGGTCACCTTCCCGTTTTTCTTGCTGATGGTGGCCGCCTGCGGGCTGATCTACGTGTTGCCGGAGATCGTCACTTGGCTGCCGGCGCAGATGAAACGCTGAGGCATTCAGCGTGCAAAACGTCGGCCATTGATCCAAGTCAAACAACCCCGCCCTCAAGCACGCAGACAAACCGCCGACGACCCCTCAACTCCGCCCTTGGGCCGCCAAAAACCTGGAGACCATTCACACCCGCAGCTACTGCGAGGAGTTCTCCATGCGCGTCAACCAGCCCGTCAGCCAGCGTGAACACGCCTTCCCGGCGGGTGTCACCCTGGTCTCGGTGACCGACCTCAAAGGCCGCATCGTCTATTGCAACCCGGCCTTTCTGGAGGTGAGCGGTTATTCGCGGGACGAGTTGATGGGCCAGCCGCACAACATCGTGCGCCACCCGGACATGCCGGAAGAGGCCTTCCGCGACATGTGGGCCACCATCCAGGCCGGCCTGCCGTGGACGGGACTGGTCAAGAACCGCCGCAAGAACGGCGACCATTACTGGGTCCAGGCCAACGCCACGCCGATGAAGGACGGTGACCGCATCACCGGCTACCTGTCGGTGCGCACGCCACCCACGCGCGACCAGATCCAGGCCGCCGAGACCTTGTACGCCACGATGCGCGACGAGGCCGCCGCCGGCCGCCTGGTGCACGTGCTGGCCCGTGGCAAGCTGCAGCGGCGCGATGTCGCCGGCCGCCTGGGCCGGCTGCTGCACCCCAGCCAGGGTTTGCAACTCAAGCTGCTGCTGCTGGCCGCCACCGCCGCCCCGGGCATCGCCGTGGCCACCATGGGCCTGTGGGGCGAACTCGCCATCCCGGTGATGGCCGCGCTGGCCAGCTGGGGGGTCTGGCGCCTGGTCATGCGGCCGCTGCAGGCGGTGCTGGCCGATGCCCAGCAGCTGGCCGCGGGCAACCTGGCCCATGTGATCGACACCACGGCCAGTGGCACGGCCGGCGAGCTGCAGCAGGCGCTGATGCAGCTCTCGGTGAACCTGCGCACCGTGATCGGCGACACCCGCGCCGAGATGAACAGCGTGCGCAGCGCCGCGCACGAGATCGCCGCCGGCAACCAGGACCTGTCGGAACGCACCGAGTCCCAGGCCGGCAGCCTGGAAGAGACCGCGGCCTCGATGGAGCAGATCAACACCACCGTGCGCAACAGCGCCGACGCCGCGCAACAGGGTGCAGAGCAGGCCCGGCGCACCGCCGACGCCACACGCGGCGGCCATGCCGCCGTGCAGGCCGTGACCGACACGATGACGGCCATCAGCGATTCATCGCGCCGCATGGGCGACATCATCAAGACCGTCGAGGACGTGGCCTTCCAGACCAACATCCTGGCGCTGAACGCGGCGGTCGAGGCCGCGCGCGCCGGCGAGGCCGGGCGCGGCTTTGCCGTGGTGGCCGCCGAGGTGCGCACGCTGGCGCAGCGCGCCTCGGGCGCCGCCAAGGAGATCAAGGGCCTGATCACGGAATCGGCCGAACGTGTCGGCGCCGGGGCGGCCAAGGCCGGTGACGCGCACGAGCGCATGGGCGGTGTGCTGACCCAGGTGGACCATGTCAGCCAGACGCTGGACAGCATCCGCCAGGCGGCGCAGGAGCAGCAGCAGGGCATCGCGCAGATCAACGAGGCCGTGGCCCACATGGACGGCATCACGCAACAGAACGCCGCGATGGTGGAGCAGCTGGCCGCGGCGGCGCAGTCGCTGAACAGCCAGGTCGAGGCGGTGGACAGCTCGCTGCGCCTGTTCCGCCTGAGCCCGGGCGACAAGACCGTGGCCGAGCTGGATGCCGTGGCACTGCGGCGGGAAGTCAAGGGCACGCCCGCGGCGCCTGCGCCATCGCCCGCCACGAAGCCGGCCGCTGCCGTGGCACCGACGCCCCGGCCAGCGGCCCGCCCGCAGCCGGCCGTCGCCACGGCCGACGGCGAATGGGACACTTTCTGATCGTTTTGGCGCAGAAATGCGCCCGATAGCGGCCCCATCTCCGGGGCTGGCCCGGGGCCCGACGGCCTAGCATGAACCGGGTCTGAACTCGCACTGGCCGCCGTGCGGACACCGCCATGCTGATCGACCCGAAAGAAAGTGCCCATGTGGCCGCCGTGGCGGCGCCGGCCCTGCCGCGCCCGGAGAAGCTGCGCCTGGGCGACGTGCTGGTGCAGCAAGGCCTGCTGACCGCAGAGCAGCTGGAACACGCCCTGGCCGAACAGCGCGGCAGCGGCAAGAAGCTCGGCCGGCTGCTGATCGACCGCGGCACCATCACCGAAGAATCGTTGGCCCATGCCCTGGCGCGCCAGCTGCGCGTGCCGGTGGTCAACCTCAAGAGTTTCCCGGTGCGCAGCGAGTTCGTGCGCCTGCTGCCCGAAAGCCCGGCGCGCCGCCACCGCGCCCTGGTGCTGGACGACAAGGGCGAGCACCTGCTGGTGGGTTTTGTCGACCCGCTGGACCTGGTGGCCTACGACGAGGTCACCCGCCTGCTCAAGCGCCCGGTGCGCATGGCCGTGGTGCCGGAAAGCCAGCTCGCCCCGGCGCTGGACCGCCACTACCGCCGCACCGACGAAATCTCCGGCCTCGCCCGCGCGCTGGAAAAGGACATCGGCGACGCCGTGGACTTCGGCGCGCTGGAGGCGAGTGTCGGCCAGGAGGGCGCACCCGTGGTGCGCCTGCTGCAAAGTGTGTTCGAGGACGCGCTGCAGGTGGGCGCCAGCGATGTTCACGTGGAGCCGCAGGACGCCGGCCTGGTGATCCGCAGCCGCATCGACGGTGTGCTGCAGGTGCAGACCCAGGCCGACAAACGCATCGCCGCCGCGCTGGCGCAGCGCCTGAAGCTGATGGCCGGGCTGGACATCGCCGAAAAGCGCCTGCCGCAGGACGGCCGCTTCACGCTGCGCGTGCGCGAGCGCAACGTGGACGTGCGCCTGTCCACGCTGCCCACGCAGTACGGTGAGTCCGTGGTGCTGCGCCTGCTGGGCCAGGGCGAGACCATGCGCCGCCTGGGCGACATCGGCATGCCGGCACCGATGCTCACGCGCTTTCGCGAGGTGCTGGGCCGGCATTCGGGCATGGTGCTGGTCACCGGGCCCACCGGCTCGGGCAAGACGACCACGCTGTACGCGGCACTGGCCGAGCTGGACGCCGAGCAGCAGAAGATCATCACCGTGGAAGACCCGGTCGAGTACCGCCTGCCCGGCCTGACCCAGGTGCAGGTGAACGACAAGATCGAGCTGAGTTTTGCGCGGGTGCTGCGTGCCACGCTGCGCCAGGACCCGGACGTCATCCTGGTCGGCGAAATGCGCGACCCGGAGACCGCCGAGATCGGCCTGCGCGCCGCGATCACCGGCCACATGGTGCTCTCCACCCTGCACACCCGCGACGCGGCGGGCACGCCCTTCCGGCTGCTGGACATGGGCGTGGCGCCCTTCATGGTGGCCAGCGCGCTGCAGGCCGTGGTGGCCCAGCGGCTGCTGCGCGCGAACTGCGAAAACTGCGCCGAGCCCCACGAGGCCACACCCCAGGAGCGGGCCTGGCTGCAGGCCATGGGAGGCGAGGGCGACGAACGCACGCTGCGTGGCCGCGGCTGCTCGCAGTGCAACGGCACCGGCCTGCTGGGCCGCGCCGGGGTCTACGAGATGCTGGAGATGGACACCGACCTGGCCCACGCCACCACGCAGGCCGACCCCACCACCTTCAGCCGCCTGGCCCGCGAGCGCATGAAGGGCCGCAGCATGGCCCACCACGCGCTGCACCTGGTGCGCTTTGGCCGCCTGCCGGTGGCCGAGGCCATGCGCCTGGCGGCCGATCTGGATTGAGGGCCGCACCCATGCCCACCTTCACCTGGAAAGGCCGCAACCCGCGCGGCGAGTTGGTCAGCGGCACGGTGGACGCCAGCGACGACAACGCCGTGGCGGACCAGTTGCTGGCCGGTGGGGTGACCCCGGTGGCCATCCTGGCCGGGCGCGCGGGGACCGCGGAAGACGGCCGACCCGCCGGCACCTGGCAGGCGCTGCGCCAGGCCCCGGTGAACGACGAGGACCTGCTGCTGCTGTCGCGCCAGATGGGCACGCTGCACAGGGCCGGGGTGCCACTGCTGCGCTCGCTGGCGGGCCTGCAGGCGTCCACCTCCAAGGCCACGCTGGCAGCGCTGCTGGCCGACCTGCGCAACAGCCTGGACCAGGGCCGCGAGCTGGCCACGGCCATGGCGCGCCACCCGGCGGTTTTTTCGCCGTTCTACCTCGCGATGATCCGCGTCGGCGAGATGACCGGCCGGCTGACCGAGGCCTTCCTGCGCCTGGCCGAACACCTGGAGTTCGAGCTCGACGTGCGCCAGCGTGTCAAGCAGGCGCTGCGTTACCCGATGCTGGTGGTCGGCGCCATCGTGATCGCGATGGTGGTGATCAACCTCTTCGTGATCCCCACCTTCGCCACCGTGTTCGCCGGCTTCAAGGCCGAGCTGCCGCTGGCCACGCGTTTCCTGCTGGGTGTCTCCGCCTTCACGCTGCGCTGGTGGCCGCTGCTGCTGGCGTTGGCCGTGGCCGGCGTCTGGGGGCTGCGGGTCTGGCTGGCCACGCCCACCGGCCGCTACACCTGGGACAAAGCCAAGCTGCGGCTGCCCATCGCCGGGCCCATCGTGATGAAGGCCACGCTGGCGCGCTTTGCCCGCAGCTTTGCGATGGCCAGCAAAAGTGGCGTGCCCATCACCCGCACGATGACCGTGGTGGCCCAGACCGTGGACAACGCCTACATCGGCCAGCGCATCGAGCAGATGCGCGAGGGCGTGGAGCGCGGCGAAAGCCTGTCGCGCTGCGCGGCGGCGGCCGGCGTCTTCACCCCCGTGGTGCTGCAGATGATCGCCGTGGGCGAAGAAACCGGCGAGCTGGACACGCTGCTGGTGGAGATCGCCGAGATGTACGAGCGCGAGACCGACTACGCCATCAAGGGGCTGTCAGCAGCCATCGAACCCATCCTGCTCACCGTCATCGGCGCGATGGTGCTGGTGCTGGCCCTGGGCGTGTTCCTGCCGCTGTGGAACCTGGGCCAGGCCGCAGGCGCCGGGCGTTGAACGTGAAGCACTGCACACACATGGACCGCCGCACCGGGCTCAAGGCCGCACACAAATCACCCGATATCCCCCACATGTCCTTCAGTTGCCGATCACACAGAGGTTTGTCATGAAAGTTCGTCAATCCGGTTTCACGCTCATCGAGCTGGTGATGGTCATCGTGCTGATCGGCGTGCTCGCCGCCATCGCGATCCCGAAATTTGTCGACCTGTCGGGCGACGCCAAGGCCGCCGCCGCCGAAGGCGTGGCCGGCGCGCTGTCGTCGGCCGCGGCCATCAACTACGCGGCACGCAAGGCCAACAGCAGCAACGGCGCGGCGGTGGACAACTGCCAGGACGTTGGTGCCCTGCTGCAGGCCGGCGCCCTGCCCACCGACTACAGCATCACCTCGGCCGCCATCGCTGCCGACGCCACCAAGACCGACTGCGTGGTGAACGCACCGGCCAACGCCGCCAGCGCCGCTTTCACGGCCACCGGCATCAACTGACGCCCAGCATGGCCACCCGGCGCGCCGGCGGCTTCACGCTGGTGGAGCTGGTGATGGTCCTGGTGCTGATCAGCGTGCTGGCCGTGTTCGCCGTGCCGCGCATGCTGGACCTGACGGCCTGGCGGCTGCGCGCCTACGCCGACACGCTGCAGGCCGAGGCCGCCAGCATGCAGCGCCGCGCGCTGGCCCAGCGGCGGCCCATCACCGCCACCTTCAGCGCCAGCGGCGTGTTGTTCAGCGATGCCGGCGGCACGCTGTCGCGCCTGGATTGCCCGGCCGCCGCCAGCCCCTGCCTGGCCGAGAGCGGCACCCGCACGGCCACCTTCAACGCCGCCAACAGCGGCCGCACCACCACCTCCACCGGCAGCGCCCTGCTGCTCGGCATCGGCATCGGCAGCGGCAGCGCCTTGCGCCGGCTGCAGCTGGAGCTGGAAACAGGCCTGATTCGCCCCGTTCCTTGAGGCTTCGCGCCGGCGCCAGAAACCTACAGTGCCCTCATTTATGGCACTGGAGCCGGGATGAGCCCTCACCTGCACCACCGCGCGCGCCGCGGCCTGTCGCTGATCGAGCTGCTGATGTTCATCGGCATCGTCTCGGTCGCGCTGGCCGCGCTGCTGCGGGTGTTCGTGCAGGCCACGTCCACCAGCAGCGATCCGCTGCTGCAGCGCCAGGCCCTCGCGATCGCCGAATCGCTGCTGGAGGAGGTGCAGCTGATGCCCTTCACCTTCTGCGACAGCGAAGACGCCAACGTCGAGACGGCCACCAGCCCCGCCGGCTGCAGCGGCGCGGCCGAGGCCCTCGGCCCCGAGGCCGGCGAGTCCCGCAGCACGCTGCCGGCGTTTGACCACGTCAACGACTACCACGGCCTGGCGCTGGCCGGCATCAGCGACCTGACCGGCAACGCCGTGCCCGGCCTGGCCGGTTACAGCGCCAGCGTCAGCGTGGCCGCCGCGGCGCTGCACACGCTGGGCGCCGGCAGCGGTGATGCGCTGCAGATCAGCGTCACCGTCAGCGGCCCGGGCGGCACCCAGGTCACCTTGCGGGGCTACAGGAGCCGGCATGCGCCGAACGCCAGCCTCTGACATGGCCCACCAGCGCGGCTTCACGCTGATCGAGGCGGTGATCGTGATCGCGCTCACCGGCATCGTCGCGGCCGTGGTGGCGCAGTTCATCGTGGCGCCGGTGCAGGCCTACCTGGACAGCTCGGCCCGCGCCCAGCGCGTGGACCAGGCCGACGGCGCGCTGCGCATGATCGCGCGCGACCTGCGCGGGGCCCTGCCCAACAGCGTGCGTGTCAGCGCCAGCGGCCTCGCGCTGGAGCTGATCCCCAGCACCGGCGGCGCGCGTTACGCCACCCAGGGCAGCGGCGCGCTGCAGTTTGGCAGCACCGACACCGCGTTCGACCTGGTCGGCCCCGCGCTGACGCTGGCGGCCGACCAGCAGCTGGTCTTCTACAACCTGGGCCCCGGCATCACCGGCGCCGACGCTTACGCCGCCAACGACACCACCAGCGCGCAGGCCAGCAGCAACCGCCGCCAGGCCAGCAACGCCGCCGGCAGCGCCAGCAGCATCACCCTCGTCAGCAGCGCCGGCCTGCCGGTGGGCGCGATGGCCTCGCCCCACCGCGTGATCGCCGTCGACGGCCCCGTCACCTACCGCTGCGACCTGGCCAGCGGCACGCTCACCCGCCACCAGGGCTACGGTTTTGTGGCGACGCAGCCCGACCCACCCAGCAGCGGCAGCAGCGCCGTGCTGGCCACGGGTGTCAGCGCCTGCCGCTTTGCCGCCGAAAGCACGCTGGTCGTGGCCCACGCGGCCCTGGTGCAGCTGCAGCTGGCCTTGAGCGGCAGCAGCTCGGCCGGCACCGAAACGCTCTCTCTGCACCACGCCGTCCATGTTGCGAACCTGCCGTGACCAGGGTTTCACGCTCGTCTCCGTGGTCTTCATCCTCGTGGTGTTGGCCGCGCTGGGTGCCGGGCTCGCGGCCATGAGCCAGCGCCAGCACCTGGGCGTGGCCAGTGCGCTGCAGACGGCACGCGCGCTGCAGGCCGCCCGTGCCGGGCTGGAATGGGCCGCCTGGCAGGTGCTGCGCAACCCGGCACCACCGGCTGCCGCACCCGCCTGCCCCGCCACCACCAGCTTCGTCCCGGCGGACCTGGGCGGCTTCACCGTCACGGTGCGGTGCACGCTCACCGCAGGCACGGACGGTGCCGACAGTTTCAGCTTCTACCAACTCGTGGCCAACGCGTGCAACGCACCCGCCGGCGGCAACTGCCCGGCGTCAGGCGCCGTTGATGCCACCTACGTGGAACGCCAGCTCAGCTGGACCTTGCAACGATGATGCAGCGCCTGTACCACCTGTTGCTGGGCCTGCTGGGCTTGTTGTTCGCAGTGCCCGCGATGTCCGCGACCTACACGTTCCGCAGCGACAGCTTTGCGTGGGAGACCGCCAACACGGTGGTCACCTGGGCACGTGCCTGCACGGGGTACCCGGGTGACGACGACCAGGCCACGATCAACTTCACCGGCGGCTTTGTCTTCCGCTTCGCGGGGATGAACTACTCCGGCGTGCGCGTGCTGGCCAACGGTGCACTGCAGTTTGGTGCCGACACCGGCTTCATGCGCAGTTACACCAACACCACGCTGCCCGCAGGCGCGGCGGGGGCGCGCAGCGGCTGCGCAGCGGCTGCCACCGCGCGCACCATCATGGCCTACTGGACCGACCTGAACCCCTCGGCCAGCGGCAGCGGCGGGGTCACGTGGCAACAGAAGGGACTCGCGCCCAACCGCTACGTCGTCGTCTCCTGGAACGAGGTCTACCAGTACGGCACGGCCACGCCCTACACCTTCCAGATCATTCTTTTCGAGAATGGCGAGTTCAAGTTCCAGTATGGCAACGCCAACGCCTCGGGCTCCAACGCCACCATTGGCGTGCAGGTGGCGAACAACGACTACACGCTGTACTCCTTCAACAGCGGCTACAACGCCAACGGCTCGGCGATCCGGTGGTTTGTCGGCTCCAACTCGCCCACGCGGGTGGCCGACTACCGCTTTGATGAACACGCCTGGAGCGGCGCCCTGGGCGAGGTCCGCGACAGCTCCGGAAACAGCCGCGATGGTGTGCGCGTGGGCAGCGCCACACCCGTGGCGGGCGGTTATGTCTGCCGCGCCTTGTCGGTGGCGGCGAACACCAACAGCACGTCCAACGCCGTTGACACCCTGGTGAACCCCGGCGGCATGCTGGGCAGCAACGGCGGGTTCACGATGTGGGTGCGCAGCAACGTGGTCTGGTCCAGCAGCACGGCCGCGATGCTGCTGGACGCCAGCACCAATGGCAGCGACTCCTTTTTCCTGATGCGCGCCTCGGGCGGCGCCCTGCGCTTTGTGCTCAGCGACAGTGGCAGCGGCGCCCTCACGGCCACCACCACGGCCAACACCTTTGCCGCCGACACCTGGGTGCATGTCGGCGTGGCCTGGCACCTGGCCAGCGGCGCCAACCAGTCGAGCCTGCGGATCTACATCAACGGCATGCTGAGGGCGACCGCGCTGGGCACGACGACGGGCACCCTGGACCCGACACTGCGGTCGATCTTCGTTGGCGACAACCGCGGTACCGGCACGGCCAACGGCGCCACGTTGAACTCTGCCAACGGCCTGTTGGACGAACTGCGGCTGTACAACTACGAGATCGGCCTGGCCGAGATCACCACCGACATGGCGGCCACGCACGATTGCCTGCCGCCGGTGGACCACTACGAGGTGGCGCTGCCCAGCAGCACACTGGCCTGCGTGGGCAGCACCATCACCGTGACCGCCTGCGCCGACAGTTCCAGCCCCTGCACCAGCCCTTCGGGCGCCGTCGCCGGGCAGACCGCGACGCTGGTCGCCAGCGGCGCTGCCGCACTCGGCTCACCCGTGCTGCTGTTCAACACCGGCGGTGTGGCCACGACCACCCTGAGCTACCCGCTGGCCCCCGATGGGACGGTGGTGAGCGTGGCCCTGAGCAACGAACAGACCACGGCACTGAACGCACGCCGCTGCTGCCCCGACGGCACGGCCTGCACAGCGGCCGACAGTTGCAGCACGGTGTTCGCCACCGCTGGATTTGCCATCGCCAACAGCCCGGGGGGACCGGCCGCCACCGTGGCCACCCAGACCGCCGGCACGGCATCAGCGAGCCACACCTTGCGTGCCGTCAAGAGCGGCACCGACAACGGGGCCTGCGAAGCCGCCCTCGTGGGCGTGCAAACGGTCGAATGGGCCAGCCAGTGCAACAACCCGGCCACCTGCAGCAGCGGCAACCAGATGACCATCACGGGCACGGCGCCAGCGGCCGTGCCCGGCAACCCGGCGAGCGGGGTCAGCAACTACGGCAACGTGGTCATGAACTTCGACAACGCCGGCAACGCACCCTTCAGCTTCAACTTCGCAGACGTCGGCCAGGTGTCGCTGTTCATGCGCAAGGCCGCGGCGGGCATGCAGACCACACCGTTGACGGGCCGCTCAAACGCCTACGTCACGCGGCCCGCGGGTCTGGTGCTCGGCAACGTGCGGCAGACCGCCGCTCCCCAGCGCGCCAACCCGGGTGCGGTCGACGCCAGTGGCGCCGTGTTCATCAAGGCAGGCGAAGCCTTTGGCGCGACGGTGACGGCGGTCGGCAGCGCGGGCCTCACGACCCCGAATTTCGGCCGCGAGAGCCCCGCGCAAAGCGCGACCCTGAGCACCAGCTTGCTGCAGCCTGCAGGCGGCAGTGCCGGCACGCTGAGCGGCGGCATCCTGGCGGCAGGCAGTTTCAACAACGGCGTGGCCACCACCACCGGCCTGGCCTACAGCGAGGTGGGCATCGTGCGCCTGGAGGCCGCCTTCTCCGGCAACAGCTACCTCGGCGCCACCGCGGCCAACAGCGTGGCGGGTGTCACGGTGGGCCGCTTCATACCGGCCCGGTTTGCCATCGGCGCGGCCAACTTGTCGCCCCGCGTGGCGCTCGGGTGTGCGGCCAGTCCGGCCTTTGGCTACCTCGGCGAAAACTTCAGCCTGGGCCTGACGCTGCTGGCGCAGAACGCCAGCAGCAGCACCACGCGCAACTACACCGGCGCCTTCGCCAAACTCGACCCGACCAGCGCCACCGGCTGGAACCTGGCCGGTGTGGACGGCGCCACGCGCTTCCTTCCCGGCGCACGTCTGGCCCTGGGCAGCACCACCGGGGCCTGGTCGGCGGGCAGTGCCAGCGTCAACCTGACCGCGCAGGTCACCCGCAGCACGGCACCCGACGGCCCGTTCAACGCCGCCATCGGCGTGGCCCCGGTGGACAGCGACGGCGTGGCCCTGGCCGCCCACGACCTCGATGCCGACCCCGCAGTCGCCGGGGCCGACCGCACCCAGGTCGGCAGCCTCGCGTTGCGCTTTGGCCGTCTGCGCATGCTGAGTGCAGCGGGTGCGGCAGACCGTGCGCTGGACCTGCCCGTGTTGGCCGAGTACTGGAACGGCAGTGCCTTCACGACCAACCTGCTGGACGATTGCAGCACGGTACCGGCCACGGCCGTCAGCTTCGGCAACCTGCGGCGCACGCTCACCACCGCCGACACCACCGCGAGTGCCATCACCCTGGTGGCCGGCCGGGGCCGCCTGCGCCTGGCCGCTCCGGGTGGCGGGCGCAAAGGCACGGCGGACGTGGCGCTGAGCCTGGGCAGCAGCGCCACCGACAACTCTTGCCAACAACCCTGGGCCCCTGCAGGCGGTGACGCCGCCAGCACCGGCGCCAACCTGCCCTACCTGCGCGCGGCCTGGTGCGGCGCCAGCCACGACAAGGACCCCACCGCGCGCGCCAGCTTTGGCTTGCCGCGCGGTGCCGATGTGTGGCTCTACCGACGGGAGAACTACTGACCATGAAGTGGCTCTGGCAAACCACAGCCCCCGCAGGCGCACGCCTCGCGATCCGCCACCACGAAGACCACTTCACCTGGGTGCTGGTCGATGCGACGGGCCAGCTGCAACGCGCTGGCCTGGAATCGCGCGGCACCGACAGCGCCGCCGACTTTGCGCGCCGCATCCACGCGCTGGCCTTGCCGCCAGCCGGTGTCACGGCACTGCTGGATCTGGCGGATGCCCAACTGCTGCAGATCGAAGCGCCCGCCGTCAAACCCGAGGAACTGAAGAGCGCAGCCCGCTGGCGCATCAAGGACCAGGTGGAGACGCGGCTGGACGAGCTGACAGTGGACGTGCTGAACGTCGGCGACGGCCGCAGCCGCCCCACCGGCCGCCAGCTGTTCGTGGTGGCGGCGCGCAACGCGCAGATCCAGGCGCTCACCCGCCATGCACAGGCCGCCGGTCTGCAGCTGTCGGTGATCGACATCGCCGAGCTGGCGCAGCGCAACCTGCTGCACATGGCCGCCAGCGCCGAGGGCCTGGGCGAGCGTGCCACGGCCGCGCTGATGCGCCACGGCGACCAGGCCCTGCTCACCATCTGTGCCGGTGGCGAACTCTTCTACACCCGCCGGCTGGACTGGGACGACCACGGCCTGCAGGCAGCGCCCGCTGGCCAGCCCGTCCTGTCGGCGTCGCTGGAGGAACTGGACTTCGTGGACTACGGCGCCGCCGATGCCACACCGGACAGCGCGGGCGCTCCCCGCCTGGTGGTCGAGGTGCAGCGGTCGATGGACCTGTGGGACCGCTCCTGGCCTGAGCTGCCGGTGGGTGGCCTGTGGGTGCAGCCGGCCGATGTGAGCGAAACGCTGGTGGCTGCACTGGCGCCTGCGCTGGGTTTCCCGGTGCACCGGCTGCAGCCCGAGCGTCTGTTCCCCGGCTTCGACGCCGCCATCCAAGGCCCCGAACTGCGCGCCGCCGCGCTGCCGCTGCTGGGTGCCTTGCAGCGCCACGTGGCCTGACGCCAAGGACCGTCCATGCCGCAACAAATCAACCTCTTCCCCCCGGTGGGGCTGGCGCCGCGGCGCCACTTCCCGGCCACCGCGATGGCCCAGGCGCTGGGCCTGTGGGCGCTGGCCCTGCTGGCCTTGTCGGGCTGGGTGCTCTGGCGCACCCAGGCGCTGCAAACCGAGCTGGCGCAGGCGCAGGCCGGCCAGGCCGCCGAACAGCAGCAGCTGCAGCAGGCCCTGGCCCAGCGTGCCGGCGCCCAGGGCGACCCGGCGGCCGTGCAGCAGGAGCTGGACACGGTGCTGGCCCGCCTGACCGATCGGCAGCGCCTGCTGGACCAGCTGGGCGGCGCCGACGGCACCAGCCCGACCGCGCTGCTGAGCACCCTGGCCCAGACCCTGCCCCCGGCGGTGTGGCTGGACCAGATCCGCTGGACCCCGGGCGGCTGGGCCCTGCAAGGCCAGACGCTGGAGCCCGAGGCCCTGCGCCAGTGGCTGGCCAGCCAGGGCCCCACCCACGCGCTGCGCGTGGCTCGCCAGGCCGATGGCACGGCCGGCTGGACCTTCCGCGCCGCACAAGGCGGCGACATGCCCGAGGCCACACCACGATGAAAACGATCTGGCGCAACCTGGCGCGGCGGCTGAACGCCCTGTCGCTGCGGGAGCGGGTGATCATGGCGGTTTCACTCGCGGTGGCCCTGGCCGCCGTGGTGGACATGGCCGTGCTCAGCCCGCAGCTGGCCGCACAGAACGAGGCCCTGGCCCGCATGCGCAGCCAGCAGGCCACGTTGACCACGCTGCGGGCGCAACTGGCCGCCCCCGCCGCATCCTCACCCGCCGGCGCGCTGCGGCAACGCCTGGCGGCCGAACAGGCGCGCCTGCAGGCGGTGGAGACGACCCTGGCACAACGCCTGGGCAGCGGCCACGCGGCCAGCCTGCCGGCGCTGCTGCAGCAGGTGCTGCGCCGGCACGACAAGCTCACGCTGCTGAAGCTGGACACCGTGCCGCCCGCGGCCGAGGCCCCCGCAGTGCGGCGCAGCGTGGAACTGCAGCTGGCCGGCGGCTACGCCGACCTGCTGGCTTATGCACAGGCCATCGAACAACAGTTGCCCGGCCTGCGCTGGGCCGCCTTGCAGATCGACGCCGGCCCGCAGCCGCCGGTCTTGAGCGCCCGCGTCTGGCTGCCAGGGGACACACCATGAAGGCGCTTCAGCTGGCCACGGCCCTGCTGGCCACGGCGGCGCTGTGCCCGGCCGCCGGCGCTGCGCGCGACCCGCTGCAACCCCCCGCGGCGCTGCGCAGCAGCCGCCCCGGACCGGACGGCAGCGGGCCCGCCCCGGCCGCCGACCCGGTGATCCGCCACCTGGTGACGGTGGATGGCCAGCGTTACGTGCTCGACGGCGCGCGCCGCTACGGCGTGGGCGACCGGCTGGGCACGCTGCGCATCACCTGCATCCACGACCAGGGCGTGACCGTGCACGACGCCGCCGGCCAGGCCCGCGAGCTGCCGCTGTTCGGCGGCATTCACATCCGCCCGGCCGGTGCCTCCACGTCGTCAGCCGCCCCGCGCCCCGCCCCCTGCCCCCGACCGGCCCCGGACACCCCCAAGAGGTCTGCACGATGAACACCCCGACCCGCACGCCGAGCCTGACACTTGGCCCGACGCTGAACCTGACGCTCCTGAGCCTGCTGCTGGGCGCCTGCAGCGCACCGCCGCTGATCCAGGGCCCGACACCGTCGGAGCGGCTGCGCACGCAGCTGGCGGCCAGCGCCGCACCGGCCCCGGCACCTGCCCCGCCGGCGCCGGTGGTGGCACCGCCGCCCATCCGCCCGCAGGAGCCGCCCGAGCCCCGGCTGGACCTGATCGTCAGCGGCGCCAAGGTGCGCGACGTCTTTCTGGCCATGGTCACCGACACGCGCTACAGCATGCTGCTGCACCCGGAGGTGGGCGGTGAACTCTCGGTCACGCTGCGCGGCGTCACGGTGCGCGAGGCGCTGGAATCCATCCGCGATGTCTACGGCTACGACTTCCGCATCGACGGACGGCGCATCACCGTCTACCCGCCCACGATGCAGACCCGGCTGTTCACGGTGAACTACCTGCACACCAAGCGCCAGGGCCGCAGCGAGGTGCGTGTCAGCGGCAGCGGCGCACCGGTGACGAACAACAACAACGGCAGCAGTGGCAGCAGCGGCAGCAACGGCAACAGCACCGGCAACGGCAGCAGCACGTCCATGCCCGACAGCAGCCAGATCAGCACCACCAGCCAGAGCGACATCTGGGCCGAGACCACCGACGCGTTGCGCGCCATGGTGGGCAGTGCCGGCGGCCGCATGGTGATCGCCAGCCCGCAGGCCAGCACCATCGCCGTGCGTGCCATGCCGGATGAACTGCGGCAGGTGGAGGCCTTCCTGCGCGCGTCGCGCCTGTCGGTGGAGCGCCAGGTGATGCTGGAGGCCAAGATCATCGAGGTCGAGCTGCGCGAAGGTTTCAGCAGCGGCATCGACTGGAGCTACCTGGGCAGCCAGGGCGCCATCGGCCAGACCAGCGGCAACGCCACCAACCCGCTGCTGTCCAACACCGCTGGCCTGCCCACGCTGGCCGCGGCCACCGTGGGTGTGCTGGACGCGGTGAACCTGCCCACCGGCGGGGCCGGCGCGCTGGGCCTGTCACTGGCGGCCAAGGGCTTCCAGGCGGTGCTGGGTTTCCTGGAATCGCAGGGTGATCTGCAGGTGCTCTCCAGCCCGCGCGTGGCGACGCTGAACAACCAGAAGGCGGTGCTGAAGGTGGGCACCGACGAGTACTTCGTCACCAACGTGGCCGGCGGCTCCACCACCGCCGCCAGCGGCAGCAGCCAGGCCACCACCACGCTGCCCACGCTGACGCTGACGCCGTTCTTCAGCGGCATCGCGCTGGACGTGACGCCGCAGATCGACGAAAACGACATGATCACGCTGCACCTGCGGCCCTCGGTCACCAACGTGTCGGAGAAGACCAAGCAGATCGACCTCGGCACCATCGGCAACTACCGGCTGCCGCTGGCCAGCAGCAGCGTCAACGAAACCGACACCGTGGTGCGCGTGCCCGACGGCAACATCGTCGCCATCGGCGGGCTGATGCAGGCCGAGACGGCGCGCCGGCAGTCGGGCCTGCCGGGCAGCGCGTCGAACAACGTCACGCGCACGCTGCTGGGCAACCAGGCCGACAGCGGCCGCAAGAAGGAGCTGGTGGTGCTGATCCGGCCCACCATCCTGCGCAACGCGGACGACTGGGCGCGCAGCACGCAATCGGCCATGGCTGGCCTGGCCGCGCTGGACGACGGCGCGCCGCGGCGCACCATCCAGCTGAACGGGACGACCGAGAAATGAAGGCGAGCCGGGGGCCAATTCCGCCCACCGACCAGCACGGCCAGCCCTAGGATCCTGCGCATGTCCGACCTCTCCCACCTCCCGCTGTCGCTGGTGCCCATGGCGGGTGAGGGCGCAGCGCCTGCGCCGTCCGCCCACGAGCCCTTTGCCTGGCCCACCCCGGCGCTGGGCAGCTACCCCGTGCCCACCTGTGCGCTGGAGCCCGAGGGCTGCGAGATCGAAGGTGTCAACGGCCGCACCATCCCGGGCCGGCTGAGCCTGTTTTCACCGTCCGAGGGACACCTGCAGGTGCAGGTGTCCAACGTTCGGGCGCCGCTCACGCTGCGCTTTTCGCAGTTCCGTCGGCTCACGCTGCTGGGCACGCTGTTCCCCACCAGCAGCGCCGCCGGCGGCGACCCGGCCGACCCGCTGAACCAGCGCCCGGCGGTGCCCTACAAGCTCAGCATGGTCGAAGGCGGGCCGATGGAAGGCCTGACCCTGGGCGCGCACGAAGAACCCTGGGGCGTGTTCCTGTTCGAGCCGGTGGACCGGCAAGGCGGGGTGCGCCGGCGCTTCATCCCGCGCACGGCCTACCAGCGGCTGGAGCTGGGCCCGCGCATCGGCGAGCTGCTGGTCGAGCAGCGGGCCGCCACCCGTGAGCAGGTGGAAGAGGCGGCGCAGGAACAGACACAGCTGCGTGCGCAGAAGCTGGGCGACGTGCTGCTGGTGCGCCAGGTGGTCACGGCCGAGCAGCTGGAGGCGGCCATTGCCGAACAGGGCCGCATGCCCATGGTGCGCATCGGCGAGGCCCTGGTCGCCCTGGGTTTCATCAGCCAGGTGCAGCTGGACGCCGCACTCGACCTGCAGCGCGCCGACCGCGGCATGCCGCTGGGCGAGCTGCTGGTGCGCAAGGGTGTGGTCTCGCGCCACGACCTGCAGGTGGCCCTGTCGCGCAAGATGGGCTACCCGATGGTGGACCTGCGCCAGTTCTCCACCGAAGCCGACGCCGTGGCCCGTGTGCCGCACACCGTGGCGCAGCGCCGCGAGGTGCTGCCGCTGATGCTGCGCGGTGGCCGCCTGGTGATCGCCATCGACGACCCCGGCCGGCGCGAGGCGCTGGAGGAAGTGGAGTTCGTGGCGCAGCTCAAGCTGGTGCCGGTGCTGGCCGACGCGCTGCAGATCCCGGGTGCCATCGAGCGCGCCTACGACCGCCTGGGCGTGGGCGCCTGGCTGCCGGGCGACAGCCTGAGCCTGGAACCCGACCAGAGCCTGCACCGCGAGGCGCAGAAGGACATCCAGGACGCGCGCGGCCTGCTGGCCACGATGGAGCAGCAGACCGAGCAGCGCGAGGAGCCCGAAGAGCCGCCCATCGAGCAGAGCGACAACTCGCTCGTCAAGCTGATCAACCGCATGATCCAGGAGGCGCAGGCCCAGGGCGTGTCGGACATCCACATCGAGTGCCCACCGGGCCGCGAGAAGGTGCGCATCCGCTTCCGCAAGGACGGCCGGCTCGGCGCCTACATGGAGCTCCCGCACACCTACCGCGCCGCGCTGCTGGCGCGGCTGAAGATCATGTGCGACCTCGACATCTCCGAGCGCCGCAAGCCGCAGGACGGCAAGATCAACTTCGGCAAGTTCCAGCCGGGTGCCAGGCTGGAGCTGCGCCTGGCCACCATCCCCACCCACAGCAACCTCGAGGACGCGGTGCTGCGCCTGCTGGCCTCGGCCAAGCCGCTGCCGCTGGAGCAGCTGGGCCTGGCGCCGGACAACCTGCGGCGCCTGCAGGCCGCGATGCAGCGCCCCTATGGCATGGTGCTGTGTGTCGGCCCCACGGGCTCGGGCAAGACGACCACGCTGCACTCGGCGATGTCGCACATCAACACGCCGGACCGCAAGATCTGGACGGCCGAAGACCCGATCGAGATCACGCAGACCGGCCTGCGCCAGGTGCAGGTCAACAGCAAGATCGACTGGACCTTTGCGAAGGCCTTGCGCGCCTTCCTGCGGGCCGACCCGGACGTGATCATGGTCGGCGAGATCCGCGACCGCGAAACCGCGCAGATGGCGGTGGAAGCCTCGCTCACAGGCCACCTGGTGCTCTCCACGCTGCACACCAACAGCGCGGCCGAGACCGTGACGCGCCTGCTGGACATGGGCATGGACCCGTTCAACTTTGCCGATTCGCTGCTGGCCGTGGTGGCCCAGCGCCTGGTGCGGCGCCTGTGCCCGCAGTGCCGCACGGCGCGCCCGGCCACGGCCGACGAGGTGGACGAACTGGCCCACGACTGGCTGCACGTGTGGGGCGACGCCGAAGGCCGGCCCAGCGAAGACACGCTGCTGGCCGACTGGACCGCGCGCCACGCCAAGGACGGCCGGCTGATGTTCCACCACAGCCCGGGCTGCCCGGCCTGCGACCACACCGGCCTGAAGGGCCGGGTGGCCCTGCACGAGCTGCTGGAGGTGACACGTGAGCAGCGGCGCCTGATCCAGACCGGCACCCGTGCCGAGCTGATCCAGGCCACCGCGCTGGGCCAGGGCCTGCGCACGCTGCGCCAGGACGGCATCGAGAAGGTGCTGGCCGGTCTGACGACCATCGAGGAAGTGCGGGCCTGCAGCAACGCTTGAGTTGCTGAGCCCAGACGCAAAAAAGCCCGGCAAGCCGGGCTTTTTGTCGTTCAAGGGACAGCGATCAGGCCGCGGCGTCCTTGACCTTCTTCAGCGCGCGGACCTTGACCTTCACCGAGGCCGGCTTGGCGGCGAACATGCGCTCTTGTTTGGTGAACGGGTCGATGCCCTTGCGCGCCTTCTTGGCCGGCACGTTGGTGACGCTGATCTTCAGCAGGCCGGGCAGCGTGAAAGCGCCCAGGCCCTTCTTGCTCAGCGACGCGGCCATCGTGGCCTCCAGCGCGGCCATCACGGCCTTGACCTGCTTGGCGTCGACGCCAGAGGCCTCGGCCAGGTGGGCGGCCAGCGAGCTCTTGTTGAACTCGGTCTTGATCGGCTTCACGGCGGCGGGCGCAGCGGCCTTCTTGGCGGGAGCGGCCTTCTTGGCCGGTGCAGCGGTTGCCTTCTTTGCAGTTGCCATGGTGTGGGGTGTCCTGATGTTGGAGTGAGGGTCCGCAGGTGCGGGCCGGGCGCATTCTAGGCTTTGCGCGCTCCTGTGCAGGGAAAAAGCGTGGTTTTGCGTTTCAGGCGTTGCATCAATGCCAGCGCAGCGTGTCCGATGGCGCACAGCCGAAGGCCGCGCGGTACTGCGCGGCGAAGCGGCCCATGTGCAGGAACCCGTGCGCCAGGGCCACGTCGGTCACGCTGGTGGGCCGGCCTTCACGCGCCGCAGCCTGCAGCGCCTGGTGCGCCGCCTGCAGCCGCCAGCGCCGCGCGTAGGCCATCGGCGAGCCTTCGCCCTGACGCTGGAACGCGGCCTCCAGCGTGCGCGGGCCCACGCAGGCGTGGCGCGCAATTTCGGCCAAGCTGAGCGCCCGGTCGGGGTGCGCGTGCACGAAGTCCTTGGCCCGTTGCAGGCAGCGCGCGTCGGTGCGCGGGGCCGTCGCGGGCGCGGCTGCATCCGCGCCGGGCTCGCACAGCAGCGAGGTGAAGGCCGAGAGCAGGAACTCCGACATCGCCGCGGCGGCAGCCGGGTGCTGCAGCCACTGCGCACCGAAGCGGTCCAGGTTGTGGGTGAGGTCCAGCACCGCCTGCCACCAGGCCGCCACCGCCGGGTCGCGGCGGGAGCGGGTCAGCGCAAAACGCGGCGTGCCGCGCAGCCCCAGGCCGGCCGCCCGCTGCTGCACCACCGGGCGCGGCACCTGCACCAGCAGCATCGTGCAATCCCCGCTCCACACCATCTGGCTGCGCGCCTGCGGCTGCAGCACGCTCAGCACCTCCGGGTCCACGTGCACCCGGCGGTCGCCGCTGGCCAGCTCGGCACTGCCGGCCAGCGGCAGCTGCACGAGGTAGAAGTCGCCCCGTTCGCCCGGGTCGATGCGGACCTCGGCGCCATAGCGCAGCACGTTCAGCGAAACATCGTTCAGCCGCAGCTGGTTGTGCCGCACATCCAGTGCCCCGCCGCGCAGTTCCAGCCGGTGGCGTGAAAAGGCGCGGCCGATGCGCTCGCTGGCGTCGGCCACGCTGCACGAGCGCACCAGCGGGTAGGCGTCCAGCAGCTGGGGGGCGGCGATCGGGGACATGGGGGCGACTCCTGGCAGACCCTGCGCAAATCGGATGGCGAGCGGCGGGAAACGGATAGCCACTGGCTGCTGCCGCGCGCACCATCGCCGTTATACGGCACGCCCTGCGCCGACCCGGGACCCGCCATGGCCGAACGATCATTCGCCCGCGAAGTGCAGCAGCTCACGGTGCCTGCCGGCACGGTGTTCCATGGCGAAGGCATCCTGGCCGTGACCAAGGCGCTGCTGGAGGCCGGCGTGGGCTACGTCACCGGCTACCAGGGCGCGCCGATCTCGCACCTGATGGACGTGCTGGCCGATGCACAACCCATCCTGAAGGACCTGGGCGTGTACTTCGAGCCCGCCGCCAGCGAGGCCGCGGCCGCGGCGGCGCTGTCGGCCTCGGTGCACTACCCGGTGCGCGGCGCCGTCACCTGGAAGAGCACGGTGGGCACCAACGTCGCCAGCGATGCACTGGCCAACCTGGCCTCGGGCGGTGTCACCGGCGGCGCGCTGGTCATCGTCGGCGAGGACTACGGCGAAGGCTCCAGCATCATGCAGGAGCGCACCCATGCGTTTGCGATGAAGTCGCAGATGTGGCTGCTGGACCCGCGGCCGCACCTGCCCTCCATCGTCAAGGCGGTGCACGACGGCTTTGCGCTGTCGGAGGCGACGAACACACCGGTGATGCTGGAACTGCGCATCCGCTCCTGCCACCTGCACGGACGCTTCACGACGCGCGAAAACCGGCGGCCGGCGTTTTCGCTGAAGGAGGCGCTGGAGCACCCACGGCGCGACAGCAGCCGCATCGTGCTGCCACCCGCCGCCTTCCAGCACGAGCGCGAAAAGGCCGAGCACCGCTGGCCGGCGGCGGTGAGGTACATCGTCGATCACCAGCTCAATGAGTTCATCCCCGGTGAGGTCGGCCACATCGGCATCGTGATGCTGGGTGGGATGACGAACAACGTGCAACGCGCGCTGAAGCTGCTGGGCCAGGCCGATCTGTTCGGCGACTCCCGCGTGCCGCTGTACATCCTGAACGTGGCCTACCCGCTGGTGGACGAAGAGGTGGTGCGCTTCTGCCAGGGCAAACGCGCCGTGCTGGTGGTGGAAGAAGGCCAGCCCGATTACCACGAGCAGCACCTGAACACCATCTTGCGCCGCCACGGCCTGGACACCGTGGTGCACGGCAAGGACCTGCTGCCGATGGGCGGCGACTACACCGTGGCGGTGCTGAAGGCCGGCATTCAGGGTTTCCTGGAGAAACACCACCCGGCCGCGTTTGCCAAGCCGGTGGCGGTGGCCCTGCCCAAGCCTTCGGGCCTGAGCGCGCTGCTGCCACCGCGCCCGCCCGGCCTGTGCACCGGCTGCCCGGAGCGCCCGATCTTCTCGTCCTACAAGCTGGTGGAGCGCGAGCTGGGTTTGCACCATGTCTCGGCCGACATCGGCTGCCACCTGTTCTCCAGCATGCCGCCCTTCCACCTGGGCGCCACGACCATGGGCTACGGCCTGGGCGCGTCCAGTGCCTCGGCCTTCAACGCCGGCGGGCAGCTGGGTGCGGGCAAACGGGCGGTGGCCTTCATGGGCGACGGTGGCTTCTGGCACAACGGCTTGACCTCGGGCATTGCCAACGCGGTGTTCAACCGGCACGACAACGTCTTCGTGATCGTGGACAACAACTACTCCGCCGCCACCGGCGGGCAGGATGTGCCGTCCTCCCGCGTGGACAACACCCACCGCAGCACCCGCCACCCGATCGAGCAGGCCGTGCGTGGCGTGGGCGTGCAGTGGGTGCGCACGCTGACCAACACCTATGACGTGGCCGCGATGCGCGATGCGCTGCGCGAGGCGATGAGCACGTCCTTCCAGGGCCCGAAGGTGGTGATCGCGCAGAGCGAGTGCATGCTGAACCGGCAGCGGCGCGAAAAGCCGCAGCGCGCCAAGGCGATGAAGGCCGGTGAACGGGTGGTGCAGGAACGCTTTGGCGTCGACGCCGCGGTGTGCTCCGGCGACCATGCCTGCATGCGTGTCTCCGGCTGCCCCAGCCTGACGCTCGCGCCCAGCGGCGACGCACTGAAACCCGACCCGGTGGCCCAGGTGGACCACAGCTGCGTGGCCTGCGGCCACTGCGGCGAGGTGGCCGATGCCGCGGTGCTGTGCCCCTCGTTCTACAAGGTGCACCAGGTGCACAACCCCAGCGGCTTCGAGCGCTGGCGTTCCGGCCTGCGGCGGCGGGTGGTGGGTTGGTTGCAGGCGCGGCAGCAGCGGGCGCGGGCGCAACGCGCGCTGTACCCGTCATGAGCTGGCCGGCATCCGCGCGGGCGCAGCCGTGGTGCTCCAGCATCGAACGCCACCCGGTGGGTCTGCCGAGGGCGTTGGGCCCCCTCTCCCTGGAAGTAAAGGAGGAGGGTCGGGCGCAGCCCGAGCCGGGGGACATGGAAGGGAGAGGGGGCCCGACGGCCTCGGCGCGCACGGTGCAGGCATGAACAACAAAACGAGCCCGTCTTTATGAACCCACGAACCTTCCACATCGCCGTGATGGCCCTGGGCGGCCAGGGTGGTGGCGTGCTGGTCGACTGGATCGTCGACCTGGCCGAACACGCGGGCTGGACGGCGCAGGCCACGTCGGTGGCCGGGGTCGCGCAGCGCACCGGGGCCACGATCTACTACATCGAGCTCGTGGCGCCCACCCCCGGCCGCGAGCCGGTGCTGGCGCTGATGGCCGTGCCGGGTGACGTGGACGTGCTGATCGCCGCCGAGCTGATGGAAGCCGGCCGCGCCGTGGACCGTGGCCTGGTCACGCCCGACCGCACCACCGTGGTCGCCAGCCAGCACCGCACCTACGCCACCCAGGAAAAGACCGTGCCCGGCAACGGCCTGGCCGACAGCGCCGCCGTGCTGGCCATCGTGCGCGCGCGGGCCAGGCAGCTCGTGATCGACGACATGCAGGCCCTGGCGCAAGCCCATGGCAGCGTGATCTCGGCCAGCCTGTTCGGCGCGCTGGCCGGCAGCGGTGCCCTGCCCTTTGCGCAGGCCGATTTCGAGGCCGTGGTGGAACGCAGTGGTGTGGGCGTGAAGGCCAGCCTGGCGGCGCTGCGTGCCGCGGTGGCGGTGGCGCAACGCGCCGCACCGCCTGCACCGCCGGCCGACCCGATGCTGACCGCGCCACGCCCCTTGCCGCCCCTTGCCGCCAGCCCGGGGCTGCAGCCGCTGCTGGACCGTGTGCGCCAGCAGTTCCCACCGAACACCTGGGACTGGCTGGGCGAAGGCCTGGCGCGTGTGGTCGATTGGCAGGACATCGCCTACGGCCACGAGTACCTGGACCGTGTGGCGCCGTTCGCGCGCCACGGTGATGCGGTCTGCATCGAAGCCGCGCGCTGGATCGCCGTGGCGATGGCTTACGACGACGTGATCCGTGTCGCCGACCTGAAGACCCGGGCCGAACGCAGCGCACGGCTGCGGCAGGAGATCGGCGCCGATGCCTTGGCCGTGGTCGGCAGCGAAGAGTATTTCCACCCGCGGCTGGAAGAAGCCCTGGGCCTGTTGCCGCAGCGCTGGGCGCGCTGGGTGGACGGCTCGCCCCGGCTGCGCGCCTGGCTGGCGCCGCGGCTGGACCGCGGCCGGCGCCTGCAGGTGCACACGCTGCGCGGCCACCTGCAGCTGCGCTCGCCCGACCCTCTGCAGGCGCCCGCCATCCAC
>CAYTWU010000012.1:26460-28887 GCA_964442175.1 uncultured Rubrivivax sp. | reverse complement strand
GTCTTGGAAGCGACTTCCTTGACCATCTGCGCGCCCATGTTCTGAAGCTTGTCCTTCAGTTCGATTTCCTTGGCCACGGACACACCGTCCTTGGTCACGGTGGGGGCGCCGAAGGAGCGCTCGAGCACCACGTTGCGGCCCTTGGGGCCCAGGGTGACCTTGACCGCGTTGGCCAGGATGTTCACGCCTTCGACCATGCGGGCGCGGGCGTCGGAACCGAAGACGACGTCTTTAGCTGCCATGTGTGTTTCTCCGAATCTTGATGAAGTTGGGGCGGATTACTTTTGTCTGCGGCCGGGCTTTCAGCCCTTAACTTGGCTGCGCCAAGTTAGCCTCGACGAAAGTAAATCGCCGTTGGCGATTTACTTTTCAACGACGGCGAAGAGGTCTTCTTCGCGCATCACGAGCAGTTCGTCGCCGTCGACCTTGACGGTCTGGCCGCTGTACTTGCCGAACAGCACGCGGTCACCGACCTTGATGTTCAGGGCGACGAAGTCACCCTTGTCGTTGCGCTTGCCCGGGCCGACGGCCAGGACTTCGCCCTGGTCCGGCTTTTCAGCGGCGTTGTCGGGGATCACGATGCCCGAGGCGGTCTTGGTTTCCTGCTCGAGGCGCTTGACGATCACGCGATCGTGCAAAGGACGCAGTTTCATGGGGATCTCCTGTTCGAAAACTTGGGGTTGCGGTGCACGGGCCCTGGAGGACCCCTGCTGTGACCGTCGCACCCCGGGCTGATCCGGGGTGTCGTGTCATCAGCACTCACACGCTGCGAGTGCTAACAACAGAATTATAGGGGTCGGACGTGGCGTTTCAAGGGGGGAAGCTCACGCAAGCGGGCCTCGGCGCCCGCGGCTCAGCCGGCGGCGGGCCCGTCGTCCGCTTCGGGTGGCGGCGCGGCCGGCACGCGGTAGTCTTCGCTGGCCCAGGCGCCGAGGTCGTTGCCGCGGCAGCGGGCGCTGCAGAAGGGCCGCCAGCGGTTGGACGGCGCCAACGGCGACGGTTGGCGGCACGTGGGGCAGGGGACCAGGCGGTCGGCGCTCATGCCAGCCATGCGGGCCTCAGCTGCAAAGCGTCAGCTCGAAATCGGTGTCGGTGCCACAGCCCCGCAGGCGGCCGTCGGCGTCCGGCCGCATGAAGCGGATGTTCACCATCAGCCGGTGGCCGGAGATCTCGGGCACCAGGGGCGTGTCGGCCGGCAGGCGCACGCGCAGCAGGTGGTAGGTCTTGCCCTGAGGCAGGCTCTGCTGGAACTGCCCGCCCGGGGCCACCACACGCTGCGGCTGGCCGCTGTCGCGCAGCAGCCCCAGCAGCACCGCCAGGGCCTCGCCCAGCGGCAGCACGGTGGCTGTCCAGCGGGCCAGGTCGGCGCGGCGCAGGTCGGCCGGCAGTTGCTGCCAGGCGTAGTAGGCCGGCAGGTCGAATTCGCAGGTGCCGCCCGGGATGCTGATCCGGCTGCGGATGCTCATCAGCCATTCGTTGCTGGTCAACGACTGGCCGGCCTTGCCGGCCAGCAGGTTCAGGCCGCTGTGCACGCCGTCGATGCGCGCCGTGACCTCGTCCAGCGCGGCTTCGGAGATGTGCGGGTTGCCGCGGTAGGTCTGCAGCTGGGCGCGGTGGCGCTCCAGCTCCTTGAGCAGATCGGACTTCAGGTCGGCCCGCGCGGCCACGTCCATGACTTCGAACAAGGTGGCGAGCGCGAAGTGGTGGTCCACCGGCGTATCGCGCGCCACCAGCACCCCGAGGCGGTCGAACAGGTGTTCGAGCCGCAACATCGTGCGGATGCTCTCGTTGAACGGGTATTCGTACAGGACCGATGCCACGCGGTCTATTGTTCCACAGGGGTCAGCGTGGGCCCGAACCAGGCGGCCCACAACAGGCGCACCTCCACGGCCAGCGTGGCCAGGGCCGTGGTTTCGCCGTTGTGAAGCACCGCATCGGCGATGCGGCGGCGTTGTGCGCGCGGCGCCTGCTGGGCGATCACGCGCTGCACCGCATCGGCGTCCCAGCCGGAGCGCTGCATCACACGCCGCAGCTGCAGTGCCTCCGGGCAATCGACCACCAGCACGCGGTCCACGCGCTGCCGCCAGCGGCTCGATTCGGCCAGCAGCGGCACGTCGAAGACCAGCGGCCGACCGCCGGCCCGTGACGCGCGGGCCTCGGCCGCCGCGGCGATCAGGGGGTGCAGCACCGACTCCAGGCGCTGCTTGGCCTGGGCATCACCAAACGCGAGGGCGCGCATCTGCGCCCGGTCCAGTGCGCCATGCACATCCAGGATCTGCGGGCCGAAGGCCGCGGCCAGCGCCGGCAGCGCCGCGCCCCCCGGGGCCGTGAGACTGCGCGCGATGGCGTCGGTGTCCACCAGCCAGGCGCCGCAGGCCACCAGCTCGGCGGCCACGGTGCTCTTGCCGCTGCCGATGCCGCCGGTCA
>CAYTWU010000012.1:0-26450 GCA_964442175.1 uncultured Rubrivivax sp. | reverse complement strand
GGTGAGCCCGACGCTGCGGATCACGCCCAGCCCATCCACCCCAGCACGGTCGGCAAGCCGATCAGCAGCACGGCCACGCCGCCGCCCGCCAGGAAAGGGCCGAATGGCACGAAGCGGCCTTCGCGCAGCCCGCCGGTGGCCTTGAGCACCAGGCCCACCAGCGCGCCCAGCAGCGACGCCGCCAGCACGATGGGCAGGATGGCCTGCCAGGACAACCAGGCGCCCAGGGCGGCCAGCAGCTTGAAGTCGCCGTAACCCATGCCCTCCTTGCCGGTGACCAGCTTGAACAGCCAGTACACCGACCACAGCGACAGGTAACCGACGATGGCGCCCAGCACGGCCTGCGCCGGCGGCAGGTGCCAGCCGGCCACGGCCGCCAGCAGCGCGCCCCAGAGCAGCGGCAGGGTCAGGGCATCGGGCAGCACCGTGGTGTCCCAGTCGATCGCGGCCAGCGCCAGCAGCACGGCGACCACGGCACACCACATCAACGCGCCAGGCTGCGGTCCCAGCTTCCAGCCCACGGCGGCGAACAACACGCCGGTCAGCAGCTCGATGAAGGGGTAACGCACCGAGATGCCGGTGCCGCAGGCCGAACACCGCCCGCGCAGGACCAGCCACGACACCAGCGGGATGTTTTCGTACCAGCGGATGGGGTGGCCGCAGGCCGGGCAGCGTGACGCCGGCCGGGCCAGGCCCAGCGCGGGCAACTGTTCCAGGTCGTGGCCCAGCGTCTTGGCGACCTCGTTCACCGGCTTGCCCGGTGCGCGGCCGAAGACACGCTGAAAGGACGTGGCATCGGCCAGCTGCCCGGCCACATCGCCCCACCACTGCCGTTCCAGCATCAGCGGGAAACGGTGCACCACGACGTTGAGGAAGCTGCCGACCAGCAGGCCCAGCAGGCCCAGCCCCCACGGGCTGAGCAGCGCCTCCAGGCCGTTCAAACCACGGCGCCCAGCTTGAAGATCGGCAGGTACATCGCGACCACGATGCCGCCGATCAGCACCCCCAGGATCACGATGATGAAGGGCTCCATCAGGCTGGACAGGCCCTTGACCATCTCGTCGACCTCTTCTTCGTAGAACTCGGCGGCCTTGGCCAGCATGTGGTCCAGCGAGCCGGACTCCTCGCCGATCGCCGCCATCTGCAACACCATGGACGGGAACACACCCGTGGCCGTCATCGAGGTGGTGAGCGCCGAGCCGGTGGAGACATCGCGCTGGATCTGCTCGGTCGCGTCGGCGTAGACCGCGTTGCCGGAGGCGCCGCCCACGGAGTCCAGCGCCTCCACCAGCGGCACGCCGGCGGCGAACATCGTGGACAAGGTGCGGGTCCAGCGTGCGATCACCGATTTGTTGATCAGGTCACCGAACACCGGCATGCGCAGCAACAGGCGGTCCATCACGCCCTGCATCTTCTCGGAGCGTTTCCAGCTCTCGAAGAAGAAGTAGAGGCCGCCGAACAGCGCCGGGAAGATGATGTACCACCAGCCGGTGAAGAACTCCGACATCGCGATCACGAACAGCGTGGGCGCCGGCAGCTCGGCGCCGAAGGACGAAAACACCGTCTTGAACGACGGGATCACGAAGATCATGATCACCGTCAGCACCACGAAGGCCACCACGATCACGGCCACCGGGTACATCAGCGCCGACTTGATCTTGGCCTTGATGGCCATGGTCTTTTCCTGGTAGATCGCCAGCCGGTCCAGCAGCGCCTCCAGGATGCCGCCCGCTTCGCCAGCTTCGACCAGGTTGCAGTACAGCGCATCAAAGTGCATCGGGTGCTTGCGGAAGGCCGACGACAGGCTGGTGCCCGTCTCCACGTCGCTGCGGATCTCGGTCAGCAGCCGCGTCAGGCGTGGGTTGGTGCTGCCCCGCGCCACGATGTCGAAGGCCTGCAGCAGCGGCACGCCGGCCTTCATCATCGTCGCCAGCTGGCGCGTGAAGATCGCGATGTCCTTCTGCTTGATCGCCTTGCCGCCGCTGGTGCGGCGCTTCTTGATCTTGTTGACCAGGATGCCCTGCCGGCGCAGGCTGGCGCTGACCACGGCCTCACCGCCGGCGCGGATCTCGCCACGCACGGCCTTGCCGTTTTTGTCCTTGCCCTCCCACTCGAAGATGACTTCCTTCGCATTGCGGGTGGCGGCTGCGCTTGCTGTGGCCATGGAACCTACTCGTTGGTGACGGTGATGACTTCTTCCAGCGTCGTGACGCCGGCGCGCACCTTGACCAGGCCCGATTGGCGCAGGTCACGCACGCCTTCCTTCTGGGCCTGCTTGGCGATGTCCAGCGCACTGCCTTCGGCCAGGATGATGCGCTGTATCGCCTCGGTTATCGGCATGACCTGGTACAAACCAACCCGGCCTTTGTAACCGTTGTTGCAGGCCGAGCAGCCCACGGCCCGGTAGGGCTTCCAGTTGCCGTCCAGGTCTTCCGGCTGGAAACCGGCCTTCAGCAGCGCCTCGCGGGGGTAGTCCGCCGGTTTCTTGCAGTTTTCGCACAGCCGCCGGCCCAGGCGCTGCGCGGTGATCAGCAGGATGCTGGAGGCGATGTTGAACGGCGCCACGCCCATGTTCAGCAGCCGCGTCAGCGTGGCGGGCGCGTCATTGGTGTGCAGCGTGGACATCACCATGTGGCCGGTCTGGGCGGCCTTGATGGCGATGTCGGCGGTTTCCAGGTCGCGGATCTCGCCGACCATGATGATGTCCGGGTCCTGCCGCAGGAAGGACTTGAGCGCCGCGGCGAAGGTGAGGCCCGCCTTGTCGTTGACGTTGACCTGGTTGATGCCCGGCAGGTTGATTTCCGCCGGGTCTTCCACCGTCGCGATGTTCACGCCCGGCTGGTTCAGGATGTTCAGGCAGGTGTAGAGCGACACCGTCTTGCCCGAGCCCGTGGGCCCGGTGACCAGGATCATGCCGTAGGGCCGGCCGATGCAGGCCAGCAGGCGCTCTTTCTCGATCTTCTCGTAGCCCAGGGCCTCGATGCCGACCTTGGCGCTGGACGAGTCCAGGATACGGATCACGACCTTCTCGCCGAACAGCGTGGGCAGGGTGCTGACCCGGAAGTCGATCGACTTGCTGCCGAACTTGAGCTTCATGCGCCCGTCCTGCGGCACCCGCTTCTCGGCGATGTCCATGCGCGAGATGACCTTGATGCGCGACGAGAGCTTGTCCTTGATCGCGATGGGCGGCTGCGTGATCTCGCGCAGTTCGCCGTCGATGCGGAAGCGCACGCGGTAGTGGTACTCGTAGGGCTCGAAGTGCAGGTCGGACGCGCGCATGTTGATCGCGTCGATCAGCATCTTCTGCAGGAAACGCACCACCGGCGCGTCTTCGACCTCGGTGGAGACATCGGCCGCCTCGGGCGCCGAGGTGTCTTCTTCGGTGACGTCGAACTCGAAGTCGCCGCCGGCCAGGGATTCGATGGCCTCGCTGGCGCTGGTGCTCTGCGCCTCCAGGATCTTGACCAGCTTGTCGTACTCGACGATCACCCACTCGGGTGTCAGCTGCGTGGCGAACTTGATGCGCTCCACCGCCTCCTGGTCGGTGGGGTCGGCTGCGCCGATGAAGATGCGGTTGCCGCGCTTGCCCAGCACCACCAGCTGGTACTGGGCGGTGATCTTCCCGTCCACCACGCCGGCTGGCAGGCGCTGGTGGTCCACCGCGTTCAGGTCCAGCAGCGGCAGGGCCAGTGCGCTGGAGAGGGTGTGGGCCAGGTCGGCCGCCTGCACGGCGCCAGCCGAGATGACGGCGGACACGAAGCTGCCCTTGCGCTCACGTGCGGTCTTGGCGAGTTCCTCGGCCGTGCGGGCGTTCAGCTTGCCGGCGTGCACCAGCACCCGTGCCACGCCCGACAAGGCACTCGATGGGGGTTCGACCGTCGTTTCCAGGGCCATGCACTTCCAGTCAGCGTGAACGGATCAAAAATGATCATCGCCGATCGGTCACCCCCTGTAAACCGAACGGTCGGGGCGTGAACCGGTGCGGAGTGCGGATTATCGTGCAGTGTGCTGATCAGTCCGCGGGCAGGCCCAGCACCTGGCGCGCCAGGATGTTGCGCTGGATCTCGTTGCTGCCGGCAAAGATCTTGGCGCCGATGGCATTGAACAGCGGCGCCACCAGGTGCAGGTCCACACCGTCGCTGCACACATGGTCGCGCAGCACCGCCAAGTCGGCCCCGGCGTCGATCAGCAGCAGGGCCAGCTGCTCGAAGGTCTCGGTGGACCAGAGCTTCAGCATCGAGATCGACGGCGGCAGCGGCTCGCCACGTTTGGCGCGCTCGGCAAAGCCGGCGTAGGCGGCGCGCAGGTCCAGCGTGTCCATCTGCAGCGTGGCCCAGCGTGCCAGGAAGGCCGGGTCGTCGAACAGCCCGCGTTGCTGCGCCAGTTTCTGCACCTGGCCCAGCGTGTACTGCGCGTGTTTGGGGCTGCCGGTGAACAGGCGCTCGAAACCCAGCAGCGCCTTGGCCACCGTCCAGCCCTGGTTCAGCCCGCCCACCAGGTTCTCGCGCGGCACGCGCACCTGGTCGAAGAAGACCTCGCAGAACTCCTGTTCTCCGGCGATGTTGCGGATCGGACGCACCGTGACGCCCGGGGACTTCAGGTCCACCAGCAGGAAGCTGATGCCGGCCTGTTTCTTGACGGTCTTGTCGGTGCGCACCAGCATGAACATGTGTGTGCCATCGGCGCCCCAGGTGGTCCAGGTCTTCTGGCCGGTGACGACGAAGTGTTCGCCGTCCATCACCGCCTCGGTGCGCACGGCGGCCAGGTCCGAGCCGGCGCCGGGCTCCGAATAACCCTGGGTCCAGACATGAACGCCTGCCAGGATGGGCGGCAGGAACCGGGCGCACTGGGCCTCGGTGCCGAAGCGCATCAGGATCGGGCCCAGCATCACCAGGCCCTGGTCCGGCGGCCGGGCCACGCCGTGGCGCTCGAACTCCTCCAGGTAGGCGATCAGCTTGTCGGCCGGCAGGCCCATGCCACCCCGCTCACGCGGCCAGCCGGGTGCCAGCCAGCCCTGGCGCGCGAGGGTCAGGTACCAGTCGCGCGACTGCGCCCAGGTCTGGCGGTAGGGCAGGTGGCGGCGTTCTTCCGGGTAGTGGCGGGCCAGGAAGGCGCGCAGCATCTGGCGGAACATCGGCTCCGGCATCGCGGCCCAGTCGGCCTGCTTCGGGAACGTGTCGTGGGTCCAGGTGGCGCCACCGTCGTCGGTGGGCGGTGCTTGCAGCAGCAGCCGGGCGTGGCGCGCACGGTGGGCCGTGGTGTTGCCGAGCCGGCTCGCCAGCGCCATCGCGCGTTTGAAGTACAGGCCGACGTCGTATTCGTTCGTGGTGCCGATGGCGCCGTGCAGCTGGATCGCCAGCCGCGTGACCTCGGTGGCCGCGTGACCGCAGCGCGCCTTCACCCGGCTGGCAACCAGTGCAACAGGGGCCGAGCCCAGCGCGGCCAGACCGGCCTGCAATGCCGCTTCCGCCAGCTGCACCTGCAGCCAGGCGTCCACCTGGCGGTGCTGCAAGGCCTGGAAGCTGCCGATGGCGCGGCCGAACTGCTGGCGGGTCTTCAGGTACTCGGTGGTCAGCGTCAGCGCCCGGCGCGCGATGCCCAGCAGCTCGGCGGCCATCGCGATGCGGGTGCACTCGGTGGCCTGTGCCAGGGCCGCGGTGGCGGCAGGGCCTTGCGCCAACCAGGTGGCGGGTGTGGCGTCGAAGTTCAGGGCCCAGACCGCGCTGCCGTCCACGCCAGTGACCGGCTCGGCGCGCAGGCCATCGGCGCGGGCACCGACCCAGGCGAGGGTGCTGCCACCTTCGCCTGCCGCGACGACGATCCAGCCGTCGGCGCCCGGCCCGGGCCGCACGAAGCGCTTGCAGCCCGTCAGCCGCAGGCCGCTGCCGGTGTCTCGTGCGGTTGTGTGCCAGACCGCCGGGTCCAGATCGCCGGCCGACTCCTGCAGCGCCACACCCGCCACGCGCGTGCCGGCCAGCAGGTCGGCCAGCAGCGCATCCCGGGCCGGCGCCGCCGGCAGACCGGCCAGCAGCACCAGCGGGAACACGCCTGCGTCCACCAGCGGCTCGGGCAGCAGCGCTTCACCCGCTTCTTCGCAGATCGCGGCGATGGCGTGCAGGGCGCTGCCGTCCGGACCCAGGCCCAGGCCCAGGCCACCATCGGCTTCCGACACGGCCGTGCCCAGCCAGCCCAGCTCGGCGATCTGCTGCCAGACCGCGCGGTCAAAACCACCGCCCGTGTCTTCCAAGCTGCGCACGCGCTGGCGCTGGTCCACCGCGCCCAGGAAACTGCGCGCGCTGTCGCGGAACATCGGGATCGTGTCGTGGTCCTGGTTCATGAAGGCTCGGGTGCTGTGCCGCGCAGGTAACGCAGCGTGGCCGAGGCGCGGGCCACGGGCTGGCCGTCGGCGTCGTTCACCGTGGCCTCGCAGAAGGCCAGCGTGCCGCTGCGGTGCACGCAGTGCCCACGCGCCAGCAGCGTGCCGCGGCCGGGTTGCAGGAAACTGGTCTTCAGCTCGACGGTCGCCACGCCGTGGTCGTGCGGGTCGGCGTGGCGCGCGGCGCGCGTCAGCGCCGCGTCCAGCAGCGTCATCAGCAGGCCGCCATGGGCCACGCCGCGGCGGTTCAGGTGGCGTGGCTGCAGCACCAGCTGCAGCGTGTCGCCATCGTCGGCCAGGCTCAGGCCCAGGTCGGCGAGGAAAGGCACCTGCTCCGGCGGCACGGTGCTCATTGCGTCGTCAGGTTGAGCGACTTGATGATGGGCTTGAGCCGCGCTTCGTCGGCCTTCACGTAGGCGGCAAACGCGTCGGGGCCGGCCACCGTGGGCTCGGCACCCAGCGTGGCCAGCACCTCCTGCGCCTTGGCGCTGGCCATCACCTTCACCATCGCGGCGTAGAGCTTGTCGATCACGGCCCGGGGCGTGCCGGCCGGCGCGGCCAGGCCGTTCCAGGATTCGGCCACGTACCCGGGCAAACCGGCTTCGGCCACCGTGGGCACGTCGGGCAGCAGGCTGGATCGTTTGGCGCCGGCCACCGCCAGCGCCCGCAGCTTGCCGGCCTTCACATGCGCCACCTGCGGCGGCAGGTTGACCATCGAGACCTGCGTCTGCCCACCCAGCACGCCCAGCACCGCAGGCGCCGCGCCGGCGTAGGGGATGTGCGTGAGCTGCACACCCGCCATCTGGTTGAAGAGTTCGCCGCCCAGGTGCGGGCCGGTGCCGGCGCCGGCAGAGGCGTAGTTCAGCTGCCCGGGACTCTTCTTGGCCAGGTCGATCAGCTCGCGCAGCGTGGTGGCCGGTACCGAGGGATGCACCGCGATCAGGTTGGGCACGGTGGCGTACAGGCCCACGAGCGCAAAGTCGCGCTGCGCGTTGTAGGGCAGGGCCGGGTTCACGGCCGGCTGCACCACCAGCGGCGCCACCGTGGCCAGCAGCAGCGTGTAGCCATCGGGGGGCGACTGCGCCACCAGGCTGGCGCCGATGACGGTGCCACCGCCGGGTTTGGACTCGACGATCACACGCTGGCCCAGTTCCGCCGTCAGCCCGTCGGCCAGCAGGTTGACCAGCGTGCCCGAGGGCCCGCCCGCCGCGTAGGGATTGATGATGCGGATGGTGCGCTCGGGCCAGGTCTGGCCGACCGCCGAGGCGCCCGCCAGCACCAGCGTGGCGGCCAGGATCAGGTGGCGTCTTGTGTTCATGGGTTTGTCTCCGGGGGGGTGTCGTTGTGCTGGTGGATCGAGCCTTCGCCACCCGGCGGGCGCTGCAGCATCGGCCGGTGGAAGATCTCGCCCAGGCCGGCGTAGAACGGGCCGCCCAGGCGCGCGATGGGCCGCATCCGTGCGCTGTCCACGCGTTGGCCGTCGAAGATGTCGTGCGCCAGGTGGAAGGCCACCACCTCGCCGATGAACAAGGTGTTCACCCCGCGCCCCAGCACCACCACCTGGTCGAGCCGGCACTCCATCTGCACCGGCGTGCTGGCGATGCGCGGCGGTTTCACGCGCTGGCTGGGCAGCAGCGCGATGCCCAGGTGCTCGGTTTCGCTGACCTCGGGCGGGAAGTCCTGCGCCGTCAGGTGCAGGGTCTCCATCGTGGCCTCGGTGGCCACGTTGACGACGAACTCGCCGGTGGCGCGGATGTTGCGCGCCGTGTCCTTCACCGCCCCGGCGCGCGTGGCAATGTTGATGGCCAGCATCGGCGGGCTGGTGGCCACGTAGTTGTAGGAGCTGAACGGGGCGGCGTTGACGCGGCCGTGTTCATCCACCGTCGTGATCCAGGCCACGGGGCGCGGCACCACGCAGCCGACGATCAGCCGGTAGGCGGTTTCGGTGGCTATGCCGGCGGCGTCGATGAAGGCGAAGTCTTCAGGGGTCATGGGGGTCTCAGCCGTACAGCCGGTTCGGGTTGTGCACCAGCACGCGGTCCACATCGGCGGCGCCGATCCAGCGCCGGCCCTGCACCAGCAGCGCCGCGGTGTCGGGCGCCGGCGTCACGCGCAGGTGCGGCCAGTCGCTGCCCCAGACCAGCTGGTCGGCGTTGGCCTGCAGCAGCGCCTGCACAAACGGCGCGCCGGCTTCTGCATCGGCCACGCCCAGCAGGTTGCGGTAGGCGCAGAGCTTGACCCAGACCCGGCCCTGCGCCAGCAACTGCCGCAGCGCCAGGAACCCGGGGGCATCGATGCCGGCGGCGGCGTCGAAACCGCCCATGTGGTCGATCACCACCGGCACCGGCAGCGTGCGCAGGCGGTCGGCGATGGTGGGCAGCGCGGCCGCCGTGGTCCAGAGCTCGGCGTGCAGGCCGGCGTCGGCCAGCGCCGGGGCCAGACGTTCCAGGTCGTCCAGGCGCGCGCTGCCGGGGAAGTCCGCACCCGGCCGGTGGCTGAACCGTGCGCCGCGCACACCCCGCTCGCGCAGGCCGGTGAAGGCCGCCGGCGCACCCGGCACCGGCACGACCACGCCGCGCCACTGCGGGTGTGCCGCCAGCGCGGCCAGCAGCAGGCCATGGTCTTCGCCATAGGCACTGGGGTGCACCAGCACGCCATGGCCCAGGCCCAGGCGCTGCAGCAGCGCGGCGTACATCGCCTCGGTGGCCTCGGGCGGCGCATGCACCGCGCTGCCGGCCAGCGGCCAGTGTGCGTAGGGCCCGAAGAGGTGGGCGTGGCAATCCCAACCGGCGGGCATCATGTCAGTCCCGCACGGCCGCCCGAAGGGACTGACGCGCCCCCTCGGGGGGCAGCGAACAAAGTGAGCATGGGGGCTTCATTTCAAGGCGGCGTGTTGCGGCAACGGGAAGGCCGGGGCCACCCCTTCCGGCAGCGGGATCTCGTGGGTGTTCAGCGTCATCGCCACCATCGTGTAATACCCCACCAGGGCGGTGAGTTCGACCACCGTGCGTGCGCCAAACCGCGCCAGCGCGGCGGCGTAGGTGGCGTCGGACACCGAGTTGTGTGCGTTCAGCTCGCGCGCAAAGCGCCAGACCAGCGCGTCGTCCCTGGCGATGCCCGGCGGTTCGAGGCCGGCCTGCAGTGCGTCCAGCAACGGGGCTTCGAGCCCGGCCTTCTCGCCTTCGGCACGATGGGCATGCCATTCAAACGGCGACTGGCAGGCCTGCCCCGTGACCAGGATCGCCAGCTCCGACAGCCGCGGCGGCAGGCCGGTGCGGTAGCGCAGCAATTCGCCCAGCGCCTGCCAGCGCTCGGCGAGTTCGGGGTTGTACAGCGCGGCGCGCAGCGGCCCGCGCAGCTGGCCGCGTGGGCCGTTGACCACATGGTCGTGCACGGCACGCTGGGCGGCGTCCATGGTGTCGGGGGTGGGCAGGGGGATGCGCGGCATGGGGCTCCTGGGCGTCAGGCCCGCAGCTTAGCCAGCCACCCCCTCCGCACCCAGGGTGGGTGCGGGCATGGCTGTTATGCCTGCTGCCGCAAGGCCGGCATGCCGGGCCGCCACATGCCGTGCGCAGCCATGTCGTCCACGATGCGCACGATCTGGGCTGCCACCGCCGTCACCGCCCGCGCCGGGCCCTTGGACTTGGCCAGCGCCATCGACACCGTGCGCTGCAGCGGTGGGTCGACCACCCGTGCGGCCTGCAGCTGGCCATCGGCCACCTCGTGCCAGACGGCGTGCAGCGGCAGCACGGTGTAGAGTTTTTCGTCGGCCACCAGCGACTTCTGCAGCGGCAGCGAATCGGCCTCCAGCACCGGCGCCAGCGTGATGTGTTCCTGCCGCGCCAGCGCATCCAGCGCCGTGCGCAGGCCGTTGGGCGCGCCGGGCAGGATGAAGGGCAGCTCGTGCAGCGCGGCAAAGCGCAGCTCGTTTGCGCGTGTCAGCGGGTCGCCGGCCGCGCCGATCAAATAGCTGTCCACCGTGGCCAGGGCCTGTTCGTGTTCCGGCAGCGTGGGGCCGTAGCGGTAGAGGATCGCGATGTCCACGCGTGCATCGGCCAGCCACTCTTCCACCTGGCCGCTGGAGCCTTCCAGGATCTTCAGCTGCACCCCGGGCAGCTGGCTGCGCACGGCCGCAAACAGCCTGCCCACCACCGAGGGCCCGAGCGAGGGCAGCGAGCCCAGCGTCACGCGGCCGGTGGGCTCGCGTGCGTCGCCGCGGATCTCCTGCTCCAGCCGCTCGGCGTCTTCCAGCAGCGCCCGCACCTGCGGGAAGATGCGCTGGCCGACCTCGGACAGCTCCACCCCGCGCCCGGTGCGCGTGAACAGGCGCGCGCCACATTCACGCTCCAGCGCGTTGATCTGGCGCGACAGCAGCGACTGGTTGCTGTCCAGGAACAGCGCGGCGCGGGTCAGGCTGCCCAGTTCGCCGATGGCGACGAAGGCACGCCACTTGTGCAGGTCGGCCGCGAGCTCGAGCTGGAAGCCGGTGGCCTTGGGGGTGTTCATCGTGCGGGCATTATCGGCGTCGCCCAGGTGACGACATGCGCCGGCACTTGGTGCTGCAATAGACGCCACACACAAGGAGACGACGATGTCCTGGGAACCTTCCGCCCGCACCCGCGACCTGCTGGCCCGCATGGGCAGCTTCTTCGACCGCCACATCTATCCGAACGAACACCGCTGGCACGCCGAGCTGGCCGAACGCCGCAGCGCCGGCAACGCCTGGCAGCCCTCGGCCCTGGTGGACGAGCTCAAGGTGCTGGCGCGTGCCGAAGGCCTGTGGAACCTGTTCCTGCCCCACCCCTACAAGGGCCAGGGCGGCATCTCCAACCTGGACTACGCGCCGCTGTGCGAGCTGATGGGCCGCGTGGTCTGGTCGGGCGAGGTCTTCAACTGCTCGGCGCCTGACACCGGCAACATGGAGACCCTCGAACGTTACGGCACGCCGGCGCAGAAGGAGCGTTGGCTGGAGCCGCTGCTGGACGGCCAGATCCGCTCGGCCTTCCTGATGACGGAGCCGGCGGTGGCCTCGTCCGACGCCACCAACATCCAGTGCAGCATCCGCCGGGATGGCGACCACTACGTGATCAACGGCCGCAAGTGGTACAGCTCCGGCGCCGGCAACCCGCGCTGCGCGATCTTCATCGTGATGGGCAAGACCGACCCCGAGGGCCCGCGCCACGCCCAGCAGAGCATGGTGCTGGTGCCGCGCGACACGCCGGGCGTCACGGTGCTGCGCCCGCTGCAGGTCTTCGGCTACGACGACGCGCCACACGGCCACATGGAGGTGTTGCTGGAGAACGTGCGCGTGCCGGTGGACAACATCCTGCTGGGCGAAGGCCGTGGCTTCGAGATCGCGCAAGGCCGCCTCGGGCCCGGGCGCATCCACCACTGCATGCGCTCCATCGGCGCGGCCGAACGCGCGCTGGAGATGATGGTGGACCGGCTGCAGGACCGCATCGCCTTTGGCAAGCCGCTGGCCGAACAATCGATCTGGCACGAACGCATCGCCGAGAGCCGCTGCATGATCGACCAGGCCCGGTTGCTGACGCTGAACGCCGCGCACAAGATGGACACCGTGGGCAACAAGGAAGCCCGCGCCGAGATCGCGATGATCAAGGTCGTGGCGCCCAACATGAGCTGCAAGGTGGTGGACTGGGCCATCCAGGCCCATGGCGCCGGCGGCCTGAGCCAGGACTTCTGGCTGGCCGAGGCCTACGCCCACCAGCGCACCGTGCGCATCGTCGACGGCCCGGACGAGGTGCACCGCAACGCGATTGCCAAGATCGAACTCGGCAAACGCGCGGCGGCTCGGAGGTGATCGTCAGCCGTCCTGCATCAGCAGGATGAACAACGCCACCAGCGCGGGCCGCGCGCTGCCTTCGAGTTCCATCGTGCATTCGGTGGTCAACCGGGTGGCGGCACCCACACGTTCGGCCGCGTGCAGCTTCTGGTGCAGCCGGATGCGCGAACCCACCGGCACCTGGGCCGTGTAGCGCACGCGGTCGGAGCCGTAGTTCAGGCCGGCACCACGCTGCGCGACGTGGAAGATCTGGCGTTGCAGCCGCGGCACCAGCGCCAGCATGAACAGGCCGTGGGCGATGGTGCGGCCGCCGGGCAGTTCACGCGCCGCACGCTCGGTGTCCACGTGCAGCCAGAAGTCGTCGCCGGTCAGCGCGGCAAAACCGTCCAGGTGCGCCTGCTCGATGCTGAACCAGTCGCTGCGGCCCAGGTCCTGGCCGACCAGGGGCACAAAGTCGGCCGGGGTCTGCAGCGTGATCATTCCAGCTTGGCGCCCGAGACTTCGATCACCTTCTTCCACTTCATCGTTTCGGATTGCAGCTGCTGCTGCAGTGCGGCGATGCTGCTGCCACCGGGCGTGACGCCACGCGCGACCAGCGACGCGACCAGTTCCGGGTCGGCCACCACGGCGTTGATCTCGCGGTTCAGGCGCTCGATGATGGCCGGCGGTGTGCCGGCACGCACCGCGATGTAGTTCATCGGTGCGGCGTCGAAGCCGGGCAGCGCCTCGGCGATGGGTGGCACGCCGGGCAACTGTGGCGAGCGCTGCGCTGTCGCCACGCCCAGGGCGCGCAGCTTGCCGGCCTCGATGTGGCCCTGGTAGACCACGATGCTGTCGATGGCCATCTGCACCTGGCCCGACAGCAGGTCGTTCAGCGCCGGGCCGGTGCCTTTGTAGGGCACGTGCACGATGTCCACCGCAGCGGACTGCTTGAACAGTTCACCGGCCAGGTGGCTGCTGGCGCCCAGGCCGGCGCTGGCGAAGTTGAGCTTGCCGGGGTTTGCCCTGGCGTAGGCGATCAGCTCGCGCACGCTGCGCACCGGCATGTCCGGGTGCACCACCAGCACATTGGGCACCACGGCCACGGTGGACACCGGCACCAGGTCGCGGTCCGGGTCGTAGGGCAGGCGGGGCATCAGGAAGCGGTTGGTGATCTGTGGCCCCGGCGTGGCGTAGAGCAGGGTCAGGCCGTCGGCCGGGGCCTTGGCCACCAGGTCGGCGCCCAGCGTGGCGCCACCGCCGGGTTTGTTGTCCACCAGCACCGTCTGGCCGAGGCGCTTGGCCAACGGGCCGGCGATGGCCCGGGCCACCAGATCGGCACCACCGCCGGGTGCAAAGGGCACGACCAGGCGCAGCGGCTTGTTCGGGTAGTCGGCCTGCGCTGGTGCGGCGCAGGCCGCGGCGGCCAGCAACAGGCCGGCGAGCATCTTGATCATCGGGACGGTCTCCGTCTTGTTTTCAGCGGTGGCACAGTCTAGGCAGCGTGCCGCGTGCCACCTACACGGCCCGGGGCACAGCAGCTATCCGGCCACCGCATACCAGTTCTGATGCGGCCAGGCTGGCCGCAGGGCGCCGGTGTTCCTAGACTGCAGCCACACAGGAGACCCCATGCACGACCTCACGCAACTGCAGGTGCACATCGCCGACCACGTGGCCACGCTGACGATGAACGCCCCGCCGGTGAATGCCTTGACACGCACGCTGAACGACGAGCTCACGCTGGCGCTGGACCGCCTCTCCGAGCTGGACGATGTGCGTGCCGTGGTGCTCACCGGCGCCGGCAAGGTGTTCTGCGCCGGGGCCGACCTGAAAGGCCGCGCCGAGGTGATCAAGGGCCCTGGTGACTTGCCCGCGCATTCCCGCCGCACACGCGAGTGTTTCCACGCCATCCGCGAATGTGCCAAGCCGGTGGTGGTGGCCATCAACGGCGCGGCGCTGGGCTCGGGCGTGGCGATGGTGGCTTCGTCCGACATCCTGGTGGCGTCGGAGACGGCGAGCCTGGGCCTGCCGGAAGTGGACGTGGGCCTGCTGGGCGGCGCACGCCACGCGATGCGCCTGTTCGGCCACTCGCGCCTGCGCCGCATGGCGCTGACCGGGCTGCGCGTGAAAGCCGACGAGCTCTACCGCCTGGGCATCGTCGAAGCCGTGGTGCCGCCGGAGGCCTTGCTGGAGACGGCCGGGGCCATCGCCCGCGAGATCGCGGCCAAGAGC
Source organism: uncultured Rubrivivax sp. (assembly GCA_964442175.1). GTDB lineage: Bacteria > Pseudomonadota > Gammaproteobacteria > Burkholderiales > Burkholderiaceae_C > Rubrivivax. The sequence goes on along the minus strand of CAYTWU010000012.1, from coordinate 12,060 downwards.
CCGGTGTCCACGCGTTTGGGCAAACACACGCTGAACGTGATCGAGGACATGAGCCTGCGCGACGGTTACCGCTACGAGCAGGACATGACGGCGCAGATCGGCAAGACCGACGACGCCAAGGAAGCGCAGGCCGCGTTCCGCGAAAAGCGCCCGCCGGTCTTCACCGGCCGCTGAGGCCCGCCGCCCAGGCGTGGATCGCCGCCGCCGCGGCGGCCGGTTGTTCCGGCACCATCGCGTGGCTGGCGCCGGGCAGCACCTGCACCGTCACCTGGTCGGCGCCCAGCGCGGCGCGCAGTTCGTCGCGTGTGGCGGCCGGTCGCCAGGGGTCGTGTTCCCCCTGCAGGTCCAGGAGGGGTGACTGTGCAAACGGCCACCAGTGGTCCTTGGGCGGGTCGGCACCCGCGGCGCGGTAGACCGCGCGCAGATGCGGGTGCCAGCCGTCCAGCCACGGCCGCGGGTCCTGGCCCGGCGCAAAAAACGCGTGCTGCAGCGCCTGCAGGCGCGCGGCTTCGGGCTGCGCGGGGTCGGACGCGATCAACAGCGCCTCCTGCAGCCCGGCCGGGAACACCCGCGCCGCGCCGGCCAGCACCACCACGCCGCGCACGGCGGCCGGGAACAGCCGGTCCGCCAGCCGCGCGACGAAGTGGCCGAAGGCATGGCCCACCAGCACCGCCCGGCCACCGCCCATTTGCTGGATCACCTGGTGCACGTCACCCGCCAGGTCGCTCAGCGTCAGGCCGGGCATCGGTCCGCGGCTGCCGCCCATGCCCCGTGGCTGCGGGCGCAGCACGCGCCAGCCGGCAGCGGCCAGCGGCGCCACCAGCGGATCGAAGTCGAGCGAGTCGCGCAGCGACGAGGGCAGCAGCACCAGGGCCGGCCCGTCGGACGGGCCGTCCAGCAGCACCTCCAGCGTCAGTGCGCCGGTGGTGAGCCGCCGGGTCTCAGTCGACGGTGGCACCGGCACGTTTGACGATCTGCGCCCAGCGCGGGATGTCGGCGCGGATCAGTGCGCTGAACTCTTCCGGCGTGCCGAAGGTGGGTTCGATGCCCAGGGCCTGCAACTGCGCACGCAGCTCGGCGTTCGCCATCGCCTTGCCGAGCGCGCTGTGCAGCGTCATCACCACGCTGCGCGGCGTGTTGGCCGGTGCCAGCACCCCCAGCCAGTTGGACACGTCGTAACCCGCCAGCCCGGCCTCGGCGATGGCCGGCACCTGGGGCAGGGCCTTCATGCGCGTGGTCGAGGTCACGCCCAGCGCACGCACCTTGCCGCTGCGGATGTGTTCTTCGTAGACGGTGTAGGAGTCGAAGGTCATGTCCACCCGCCCGGCCAGCACGTCGGTCAGCAGCGGCGCGCTGCCCTTGTAGGGCACGTGCAGCATCTTCACGCCGGCCAGGCTCTCGAACAAGGCGCCCGAGAGGTGGCTGGAGCTGCCGTTGCCGGCCGAGCCGTAGCTCAGCGCATCGGGTTTGGCCTTGGCCAGGGCGATCAGTTCGGCGATGTTCTTGGCCGCCACCGAGGGGCCGACCACCAGTACGCGCGGCGTCACGTGCGTCAGGCTGATGGGGCTGAAGTCCTTCACCGGGTCGTACCGCAGCTTGGGGTACATCGCCGGGTTGATCGCCAGCGTGCCCATGGTCGCGAAGAACAGCGTGTAGCCGTCGGGCGCGGCCTGGGCCGCGGCTTCGGCGGCGGTCTGGCCGCCGGCGCCGCCGCGGTTGTCGATCACGATGGTCTGGCCCAGCTCGGCGCCCAGGCGCTGCGCCATGCCGCGCGCCATCACGTCGGCCGCGCCACCGGCCGGGAAGGGCACGATCAGCTTCAGCGGCTTGTCGGGGAAGGCGGCCTGCGCCAGCGTGGCGGTGCTCAAGAGGGCGGCACCCAGCAGGTGGACGAGTCTGTTCATCGTTGTCTCCTTCATGGGCCGTGATGCTGCCAAGCTCTGCGCGCCGCCGCACCGGGCCGGCCCACATAGCTGTTATGTCGCCGCGGCGGTGGTGTGGACGGTGCGGTGGGTCTAGATTCGGCCGGGCATGCTGCCCTCACCTTCACCGGGCCCGCTCGACGGGCTGACCGTGCTCGACCTCAGCCGCGTGCTGGCCGGGCCTTACTGCACCATGTTGCTGGCCGACCTGGGCGCCACCGTGATCAAGGTCGAACACCCGGACGGCGGCGACGAGGCGCGCGGTTTCCTGCCCTTCATCGACGGCCAGTCGGCGTACTTCGCGGCGGTCAACCGCGGCAAGCAGTCCATCGCGCTGGACCTGGGCCAGGCCGGGGACCGTGCCATCTTCGAGCGCCTGCTGGTCCGTGCCGACGTGCTGGTCGAGAACTTCCGCCCCGGCGTGATGGACCGCCTGGGTTACGGCGGTGCCACGCTGCTGGCGCGCTGGCCGCGGCTGGTGGTGGCGTCGATCTCCGGTTTCGGCCAGCATGGGCCCTACCGCGAGCGTGGCGCCTACGACCTGATCGTGCAGGCCATGAGCGGGCTGATCAGCCTGACCGGCCATCCGGGCCAGCCGCCGGTGCGCGCCGGCACCTCGTTCGGTGACCTGGCCGCGAGTGTGTTCGCCGCCAACGGCATCCAGGCCGCGTTGCTGCGGCGTGTGCGCACCGGACGCGGTGGCCTGGTGGACGTGGCGATGTTCGACTGCCAGGTGGCGTTGCTGGAAAACGCGATCGCGCGCTACCAGGCCAGCGGCGACGTGCCGCAGCCGCTGGGTGCGCGGCATTCGGGCACGGCACCCTTCGACGCCTTCCAGGCGGCCGACGGCTGGCTGGTCATCACGGCCGGCGGCGACGCCTTGTTCCAGCGCCTGGCCGCCGTGCTGCAGCGGCCGGCCTGGTGCGATGACCCGCGATTCGCCGGCCGCGCCGAACGTGTCGAACACCAGGCGGCGCTGAAGACCCTGATCGAAGAACGCCTGGCCACCGCGCCGGTGGCCCATTGGCTGGCGCTGTTGCAGGCGGCCGGTGTGCCCGCCGGTCCGATCCAGGACATCGCGGCGGTGATGCAAGACCCGCAGCTGGCCCACCGCGGCCTGCTGGTCCCGGTGCAGGGCCTGGCGCTGCACGCGGCGCACACGCCGATCCGCCTGGATGAACAAGCCTGGCCCGCCACGCTGCCGGCGGCACCGGCGCTGGACCAGCACCGCGCCGACGTGCTGCGCCTGATCGAAGGAGACCTTGAACGATGAGCACCCTTTCCGGCCTGCGTGTGCTGGACCTCAGCCGTGTGTTTGCCGGCCCCTGGGCGGCGCAGATGCTGGCCGACTTTGGCGCCGACGTGGTGAAGGTCGAGCGCCCGGGCCGCGGCGACGACGTGCGCCAGCAGGGCGTGCGCGCGCTCGATGCCAGCGGCCAGGCCTCGCGCGAGACCTCGTCCTTCCTGGCGATGAACCGCGGCAAACGTTCGGTGGCCATCGACATGGCACAACCGGCCGGCCAGGCGCTGATCCGCGCGCTGACGCAGCACAGCGACGTGCTGATCGAAAACTTCAAGACCGGCGACCTGAAACGTTACGGGCTGGACTTCGCATCGCTGCACGCGCTGAACCCGCGCCTGGTGTATTGCTCGATCACCGGCTTCGGCCAGGACGGGCCCTACAGCCACCTGCCGGGTTACGACCCGATCTTCCAGTCCATGAGCGGCCTGATGAGCGTGACCGGCCTGCCCGACGGCGTGCCGGGTGGCGGCCCGATGCGCGTGGGTTATTCGGTGGCCGACATCACGGCAGGCTTCTATGCCACCAGTGCCATCCTGGCCGCGCTGCGCCACCGCGACATGGTGACGGGCCTGGGCCAGCACATCGACCTGGCGCTGCTGGACGCGCAGGTGGCGGCGCAGTCGCATGTGGGCATGATGTACCTGGTCTCAGGCCGGCAGCCACCGCGGGTGGGCACGGCCTCGCCCATCACCTGCCCCTGGCAGGCCTTTGATTGCAGCGACGGCCAGATCGTCGTCGCGGTGGGCAACGACACGCAGTTCAAGGCCTTCTGCAGCGTGCTGGGCCTGCCCGACCTGCCCGCCGACCCGCGATTTGCCACCAACCCGCAGCGCGCCCAGAACCAGGCCGTGCTGGTGCCGCTGTTGGCCGCGGTGCTGGCCACGAAAACCGTCGCGCATTGGTACGCCAACTTCGACGCCCACAACGTGCCCAGCGGCCCGATCAACGACTTTGCCGCCGTGTTCAACGACCCGCAGATCCGCCACCGGCAGATGCAGCGCAGCCTGCCGCACCCCAGCCTGGGCCAGGTGCCCATCGTCGCCAACCCGGTCAACTTCTCGGCGGCACCGGTGCGTTACGACCGGGCGCCGCCGCAGGTGGGCGAACACACCGAGCAGGTGCTGCGCGAGCTGCTGGGCCTGGACGACGAACAGCTCGCCGCGCTGGCCGGGCAGGGCATCACTCGAGCGTGATCTTGCCGCGCTTGATCACCGGCAGCCAGCGCGCCTGCTCGGCCTTGATGTAGGCACCGTACTGCTCGCCGGTGCTGGGCTCGGCGAGGCCGCCGCGCTGGTCGAACTTCTCGCCCAGGGCCGGCGTGCGCAGCGCATCGGCGATGGCGGTGGACAGCTGGGCCGCGATGGCCGGCGGCAGGTTGGCCGGGCCGACCAGGCCGTAGAAGCCGTCGGCCACCACACCGGGCAGGCCCACGTCCTTGGCGCTGGGCACGTCGGGCAACCAGCGCACCCGCTGCGTGTCGGTGACCATCAGTGCGCGCAGCTTGCCGGCCTTGATCAGCGGCAGCACGCCCGGTGCTTCGCCGAAGAACATGTCGACCTGGCCACCCATCAGGTCCTGCACCGCCGGTGCCGCGCCCTTGTACGGCACGTGCAGGATGAACAGGCCGGCCTCCTGCTTGAACAGCTCGGCCAGGATGTGCGGACCGGTGCCCATGCCGGCCGAGGCCACCGTCAGCTTGCCCGGGTTGGCCTTGGCGTAGGCGACCAGCTCGCGCAGGTTCTGCGCCTTCACGGTCGGGCCCACGACCAGGAAGTTGGGCGTGCGCACCATCTTGCCCAGCAGCGTGGTCTCCTTCATCACGTCCACGACCAGCTTGTCGCTCATGATGGGCGTGAAGATGCTGGCGCCGTTGCCCACCATGCCGATGGTGTAGCCGTCGGGGGCCGAGCGGGCCACGGCCTGCACCCCCAGCGCGCCGCCGGCGCCGGACTTGTTTTCGACCACCACCGTCTGTTTGAGCCGCAGCGACAGCGCCTCGGCCAGCGCCCGCCCATAACCATCGGCCGGGCCACCCGCGGGGTAGGGCACGACCAGCGTGATCGGCTTCTCGGGGAAGGCGGCCCGGGCGGCGGGGTGGCCCAGCAGGGGCAGGGCGGCGCTGCTCAGCAGGACCTGGCGGCGGGTGATGGGCATGTTGTCTCCTGGTGCAGGGTTGGTTTGCGGGGCAGTCTAGAAAGGGCGCGTGCCCAGGGCCAGCGCAGCACCGTCAAGGCTGGTATGCGGCCGGCGGGGTTCGTGCGCCCGGTGCAGCGGCCTATGCTGCGTCGCATGGACATCGGGGTCATCGGCGCCGGCGCGATCGGCGGCTTGTTTGCGGCACGCCTGGCCCTGGCCGGGCATGCGCTGAGTGTGTTCGCGCGCGGTGCCACGCTGGCCGCGCTGCAGCGCGACGGCCTGCGCCTGGACAGCCGCGGGCGCAGCGACACCGTGGTCGTGCGCGCCAGCGATGACGCGGCAGCACTGGGCCCGCAACAGCTGCTGATCGTGGCGGTGAAAGCACCGTCGCTGCCGCAGGTCTTGCCGGCCATCGCCGCCATGAGCGGCCCACGGACGGTCATCGTGCCCGCGCTCAACGGCCTGCCTTGGTGGTTCTTCCTGGGCCAGGGCCGGCGGCTGCGCAGCGTGGACGCCCACGGCGCCATCGAAGCCGCCATTCCGTTGGCGCAGGTGCTGGGCTGTGTGGTGTTCCCGGCCTGTTCGACGCCCGCACCCGGCCACGTGAACCATGCCGGTGGCGAGCGCATCGTCTTCGGCGAACCGGCCGGCGGCCTGAGCGACCGCGTGCAGGCGCTGACCCAGCTTGGCCGCGACGCCGGTTTCGAAGCCGAGGCCAGTGCCGATGTGCGGCGCGAGGTCTGGCTCAAGCTGCTGGGCAACGCCTGTTTCAACCCGGTGAGCCTGATCACCCGCGCGCGCACCGACACGCTGATCGACGAACCCGGCATCCACGCGCTGTTCGTCGCGATGATGGAAGAAGCCCTGGCCGTGGGCCGTGCCGCGGGCCTGGACGTGGCGCTGGACCCGCTGCAGCGCCTGGCGCTGTCGCGCAGGCTGGGCCATGTGCGCACCTCGATGTTGCAGGACGCCCAGGCCGGCCGGCGGGTGGAGCTGGAGGCCATCCTGGGCGCGTTGCTGGAGACGGCGCAAGCCGAAGGGGTGGCCGTGCCGATGCTGGCCGCCATCACCGCGTTGGCGCGTGTGCATGCGCGTGAAGCCGGCTTGCTGCCGGGAAAGCTGGACTGATGGCCATCACCTACGCCGCCGTGCGGGCGCTGTCGGCGCAGCTCTACGACGACTCGTTGCGCAAGGTGCCCGACGACACGCAGGGCGCGCTGCGCGGCCTCTTGCAGGCCGAAGCCAACGCCACGGCGCGGCAGACGCTCACCTTCATGCTGAAGAGCGCGGCATCGGCCGAGACCGGCCGGCGCTTCGTGTGCTCCGACGCCGGCGTGCCGGTGTTTTTTGTGCGCGTCGGCACCGGCGCGCGGCTGGAGGGCGCGATCGCGCAGGCCTTCACCGACGGTTTTGCCGACCTGGTGGCGCGCATCGAACCGCCGCTGCTGGAACACGTGACGAACCCGCTGACGCTGCAGCGCGGCCACGCCGGCCGCCACATGCCACTGGTGAGCTACGAGCTGGTGGACGACGTCGACTGGGTCGAGATCACCTGCAGCCCCAAGGCCCTGGGCTCGGGCCGTTGGGCGGCGCTGGAGATCTTTTCCTTCCCCAGCCTGGACGTGATCGAGCGTTACGTGCTGGACGTGGTGATGAAATCCGGTTCGCAGCCCTGCCCGCCGGTGGTCATCGGCGTGGGCATCGGCGGCAGCTTCGACCACGCGGCCAAGCTCGCCAAGGTCGCGACGCTGCGCCCGGTGGGCCAGCCGCATGAAGAACCGATGGTGGCGGCCATGGAGCAGCGGCTGCTGAAGGCCGTCAACCAGCTGGGTTTCGGGCCGATGGGCACGGGTGGTGACGCCACTGGCCTGGCGGTGCACGTGGACTACGCGGCCGGCCACGGCTTCACGCCGGTGGCCGTGTGTTTCAACTGCTGGATCAACCGCCGCACGAAGGCCAGGATCTACAACGATGGCCGGGTGGAACGCCTTGAGTGAACCCAGACACATCCGCCTGCCGATGACGGCAGAAGACGCCCGCGCATTGCAACTGGGCGACACGGTGCTGATCGACGGCGAGATCGTCGTCAGTGCCGGCCTGCCGACCTACCAGCGCATCGCCGATCACCTGGCCCGCGGTGAAGCGCTGCCACTGGACCTGCGCGGCCAGGCGCTGTTCCACATCGGCTCCTACACCCGCGAACGCGACGACGGCAGCATCGAGGTGCTGTACCTGAACCCCACCACCAGCACCCGTTTCAACCCGCTGATGCCGGGCATCGTGCGCGGCCTGGGCCTGCACGCGGTGGGTGGCAAGGGCGGCCTGGACGCGGCCTGCGCCGAGGCGCTGCGCGAGGTCGGCTGTGTGTACCTGTCCTTCCCCGGCGGTGGCTGCCCGCTGCTGTCGGACGCGTTGCGCGCCGTGCTGGACGTGGGCTGGCGCGAGATGCTGACGCATTACCGCCTGGTGCGCCTGGCCGTGCGGGGCCTGGGCCCGGCCACGGTGGCCATCGATGCACATGGCAACAGCCTGTACGCGCAGATCGCCGCGCAGGCGCGGCACCGGCTGCCGCAGATCGCGGCCGAGATGGACACCGAGCGCTATGCGCCGCCGCACATGCCAGCCTTGCTGCCGCGCCCGTAGGCAGCGCCCAGGCCGCTGCCTAGAGTGCGGTGCAACGTACCCTGTCTGGAGTGGCCTGCATGAGTTCCCCCACCGGTCCCTTGTCGCACCTGAAGGTGCTGGACTTGAGCCGCATCCTGGCCGCACCCTGGGCCGGCCAGGTGCTGGCCGACCTGGGCGCCGAGGTGATCAAGGTCGAGCGCCCCGGGGCCGGCGACGACACCCGCGCCTGGGGCCCACCCTTCCTGAAGGACGCCGCCGGCCAGGACACCCAGGAGGCCGGTTATTACCTGGCCGTGAACCGCGGCAAACGCTCCATCACCGTGAGCCTGGACAAACCCGAGGGCCAGGCCATCGTGCGGGCGTTGGCGGCGAAGAGCGACATCGTGCTGGAGAACTACAAGGCCGGCACGCTGGCGCGCTACGGCCTGGACGCGGCGTCTTTGCGCGCGCTGAACCCGCGTTTGATCTACTGCTCCGTCACCGGCTTCGGCCAGACCGGCCCGCGGCGCGACCAGCCGGCGTATGACTTCCTGATCCAGGCCATGGGCGGGCTGATGAGCGTGACCGGCGAACGTGACGACAGGCCCGGCGGTGGCCCGCAGAAGGTGGGCATCCCCATCGTCGACCTGATGACCGGCATGTACACCGCGGTGGCTGTGCTGGCCGCGGTGGCCAAACGCGAGCGCACCGGCGAAGGCGAGACCATCGACATCGGCATGCTGGACGTGCAGGTGGCCACGCTGTCCAACCAGGCCATGAACTTCCTGGTGTCGGGCCGCACGCCGCAGCGCAACGGGAACGCGCACCCCAACATCCAGCCGCAGGACGTGTACCGCTGCGCCGACGGCGACCTGATCCTGGTGGTCGGCAACGACGGCCAGTTCCGCCAGCTGTGCGCGGTGCTGGGCGTGGCCGAGTGGGCATTGGACGAACGGTTTGCCACCAACGCGCAGCGGGTGCGCCACCTGGGTGAACTCGCGCCGCTGCTGCGGGCGCGGTTTGCCACCCGCCCACGGACCGAACTGATCGCCGCGCTGGACGCGGCCGGCGTGCCTTGCGGCGCGATCAACAGCGTGGCCGAGGTCTTCGAGGACCCGCAGGTGAAGGCCCGCGGCATGCTGCGCCAGGTGCCGCACCCCTGCGGCGTGCAGGCACCCCAGCTGAGCAGCCCGATCCGCTTTGCCGACAGCCCCTTGCCCGAGGTGCCGGCGCCGCCGCTGCTGGGCCAGCACAGCGAGGCCATCCTGCAGGAGCTGGGTTTTGATGCCACCGGCATCGCCGCGCTGCGCGCGGCTGGTGCGGTGTGAGCCAGGAGGCTGCGATGATGAAACTGCACTGGTCGCCGAAGTCACCCTATGTGCGCAAGGTGATGGTCGTCGCGCACGAGGTGGGGGTGCTGCCGCAGCTGGAGCTCATCCGCTCCGTGGCCGCGATGCTGCAGCCCAACGACCGGCTGATGCTGGACAACCCGCTGTCCAAGATCCCGACCCTGGTGCTGGCCGACGGTTTCACGCTGTTCGATTCGGCGGTGATCTGCGAGTACCTGAACGAGCTGGGCGGCGGCACGCTGTTCCCGCCTGCGGGCATGGACAAGTGGCAGGCGCAACGCTGGCACGCCTTTGGCGATGGCCTGCTGGACGCGCTGATCCTGTGGCGCAACGAACGCGAACGTGCCGCGCCGCTGCCCGCGCTGCTGGCCGCCTTCGAGCGCAAGGCCCGCGCGTCGCTCAAGCAGCTGGACGACGAAGCACAGGCGCTGGCGGAAGTGCCGTTCGGCATCGGCCACGTGGCCGTGGCCTGTGCGCTGGGTTACCTGGACTACCGCTTCGATGCGCTGGGCTGGCGGGCCCTGGCGCCGCGCCTGGCCGATTGGCAGGCGGAGCTGAAGCAGCGCCCGTCGCTGAAGGCCACCGAGCCGGTGGAGGGCTGAGCCGGCCTGAACGGACCCGGGCGCACGGTGAATCACGGGCGATCGCCGATACTTCCGGCCATGAACTTCGCCTGGACCAACCCCTACCCCACGCTGCGCAGCCCGCTGTTCGCGCGCAACGTCGTTGCCACCTCGCAACCGCTGGCCGCCCAGGCCGGCTTGCAGATGCTGAAGGCCGGCGGCAACGCGGTGGACGCCGCGATCGCCACGGCGGCGGCGATGACCATCGTCGAGCCCTGCTCCAACGGCCTGGGCAGCGACAACTTCGCGATCCTGTGGGACGGGCAGCAACTGCACGGCCTGAACAGCTCGGGCACCGCGCCCGCCGGCTGGACGCTGGACTACTTCCTGCGCAAACACGGCGAGGTCTACCCCAAACGCGGTTGGGACAGCGTCACCGTGCCCGGCGCCGTGGCTGGCTGGGTGGCCTTGTCGGAGCGTTTTGGCCAGTTGCCCTTCGGCGACCTGCTGCAACCGGCCATCGAGCTCGCCGAACGTGGTTATGGCGTGGGTGTGGTGACGGCCGACAAATGGGCGCGCGCCGTGCCGCTGCTGCAGGACCAGCCGGGTTTTGCGCAAGCCTTCATGCCGCGTGGCCGGGCACCGACGCCGGGTGAGCGTTTTGCGCTGCCCGAGGCCGGTGCCACGCTGCGCCGCATTGCCGAAACCCGGGGCGAGGCCTTCTACCGCGGCGAGATCGCCGAACGCCTGGTGGCGCACAGCGCCGCCCACGGCGGCGTCATGGGCCTGGCCGACCTGGCCGGCTACCGCCCCGAGTGGGTGGGCACCATCAGCCAGGCCTTTGCCGGCCACCAGGTGCACCAGATCCCGCCCAACGGCCAGGGCATCGCCGCATTGATGGCGCTGGGCATGCTGGAACACCTGGACCTGGCCCGCCTGCCGGTGGACAGCGTCGAATCCCAGCACCTGCAGATCGAGGCGATGAAGCTCGCCTTCGCCGACACCTACCGCTGGGTGGCCGACAGCCGGGCGATGACCGCCGTCACCCCCGCCGACCTGCTGGACCCGGCCTACCTGGCGGCGCGCGCGCACCGCATCGACCCGAAGCGCGCCCAGGACTTCGCCCATGGCCAGCCGCCGCGTGGCGGCACGATCTACCTGACGGCCGCCGACGAGCGCGGCATGATGATCAGCCTGATCCAGTCCAACTACATGGGCTTCGGCAGCGGCATCGTGGTGCCGGGCACCGGGGTCAGCCTGCAGAACCGCGGGCACTGTTTTTCGCTGGACGCGGCGCACCCCAACGTGGTGGCGCCGGGCAAGCGCCCCTTCCACACCATCATCCCGGGTTTCCTGATGAAGGACGGCCGGCCGCAGATGAGCTTCGGCGTGATGGGCGGCAACATGCAGCCGCAAGGCCACCTGCAGAGCCTGGTGCGCATGCTGGTGCACGGCCAGAACCCGCAGGCCGCCTGCGATGCGCCGCGCTGGAAGGTCGAGACCGGGCTGAGCATCGACTGCGAGTACACGATGGCGCCCGCCCTCACCGAAGGCCTGCGTGCGCTGGGCCACGGCCTGGAGGCCACGGCCGACTCGTACATGGACTTCGGCTCCGGCCAGTTCATCTGGCGGATGTCGGACGACCCGGAGGACGGCTTTGTCGCCGCCAGCGATTCACGCCGCGAAGGCCAGGCCGTGGGCTTCTGAGCTGCTCTTGAAATCCGGCCGGGTCGGCCCCATACCCGGTCCTTCTCCGAATTTCTCACCATCAGCGTCATGGACAAGAAGACACACGCCTTCCAGGCCGAGGTCCAGCAGATCCTGCACCTCGTCACGCACTCGCTCTACTCCAACAAGGAGATCTTCCTGCGCGAGCTGGTCTCCAACGCCTCGGACGCCTGCGACAAACTGCGCTTCGAGGCGCTGGACAAACCCGCGCTGTTCGAGGACCAGCCCAACCTCGACATCCGCGTGCTGTTCGACGCCGAGGCCAAGACCATCACGATCCGGGACAACGGCATCGGCATGAACGCCGACGAGGCCATCGCGCACCTGGGCACCATCGCCAAGAGCGGCACGCGCGAGTTCATGTCGCGCCTGGAGGGCGACCAGAAGAAGGACGCCAACCTGATCGGCCAGTTCGGCGTCGGCTTCTACAGCGCCTTCATCGTCGCCGACCGCAT
>CAYTWU010000011.1:0-30816 GCA_964442175.1 uncultured Rubrivivax sp. | reverse complement strand
TGCTGGCCTGGTAGAAGCGTGTCTTCTTGTCCAGGCCGAGCAGGCGGATGGCTTCCAGCAGGCGCAGCGTGCCCATCGCATCGACGTCGGCCGTGTACTCCGGCGCCTCGAAGCTGACGGCGACATGACTTTGGGCACCGAGGTTGTAGACCTCGTCGGGCTGGACCTGCTGCAGGATGCGGGTGAGGTTGGATCCGTCGGTGAGGTCGCCGTAGTGCAGCCGCAGACGCGGATGCTCGATGTGCGGGTCCTCGTAGATGTGGTCGATGCGCTGGGTGTTGAAGGAGGAGGCACGGCGTTTGATGCCGTGGACCTGGTAGCCCTTGTCGAGCAGGAACTCGGCAAGGTAGCTTCCGTCTTGTCCAGTGATGCCGGTGATGAGGGCTACTTTGTTGCTGGGCATGGACTCATGACACCCGTCAGGCTGTGTCGTGTTCACTGGCGTTGAGGCGGTAGTGGACTGACCGAGCATCGGGACCCAGGTCATCGGTGAGCTGGCTCGACGTCTGGTCGACTTCAGGGCCAGATTCCTCAGAAACAGCGCAGCGCACGGACCTGGGCAAAGGCACGCATCGCCAGGCCCTGACGCCGCCGCACTTCATCCATCGGCATCGCGGCCAAGGTGGCGGGCAGATTCGGAATCTGGTGGTCATCGACGCGCAGAACGATGTCATCCCAGTCGATGTCGGGCAGTGTACCGCCGCGTGGCAACAGGGGGGCCGGCCCCAGGATCACGGGCACCGACCCGACCGCCAGTGCTTCCCAGAGGCGAAGGGTGTTCGGCCCCGCACCCGCCGGGCAGAGCGCAAAGACCGAATCGGACAGCACCCGGTTGTAGCTCTGCACCGTGTCCGCCACCGACCCGCCGGCTTCCCGTGGCCTGCCGCCAATCTGATGCTGGTACACCAGGTCCTCGAAGTGCCACTTGTCGGTCACGTGGACATGGAAGCGTGGTGCGTCAGCCAATGCGCGCAGGCGCAGGCGGACATCCGAGAGATAGTGTTCCATGTGGGCACCCACGAACGAGGCCAGCAACGGCTTGGTGGCCGGATCGCGGCCGAACTGCAGGCCGGCCCGGCGTTCAGGGTCTTCGACGTTGACGGCGAGCAGCGGCCAGGCATGCAGTGCCGGCCCGCAGGCGTCGGCCGGCACGCCGCTGCTGGGTGCGTGCGACAGCCAGAGGTCGGTGATGCCGAGCCGCCGCCAGTCGGGGAGCCAGGTCTGCCACGCCACGTGCTGGCAAACCGTGTGCACACGCAGCTGAACGCCGCAGTCTTGCAGCGCGCGGCGCAAGCCCACGATGCGCACGCGCTGCATCATCAACTCGCGGCCCACGTCCTGCGCATCGCGGCCACGGTGTTCACTGGCCGGGTGGTTCCGCTGATCGATCCAGGTCGCCCACGGCAGGCCCAGGTAGGTGTGCACGGCGTTGCCGTCACGAGGCGCTTCCGCAAGCGGCGCGTGGACGTCAAAGGCGCTGGCTTCGGTGCGCGCCGGGTACTGCCAGAACAGCTGGTCGCCGACCACGCGAGGGCGATCGGCGATGGCCCTCAGGGCGGGGGGCAACGCCGCCTGCATGAAGCCGCGGCGCAGGATCTCGGCATGTGCGTGCCCGGCGCCGGCGCTGGCGTCGACCGCCGCCGCCTCCAGCCGCACCTGATGGTCGACATGCAGCCGATCAATGCAATCGAATGCACCTGCACCTGCCTCGCGCAGATGGAAGCGGCGCGGCAGGCTCGGGCCTTGCCCGTGCAAGCGCCCAGCGGGTGCAGGCGTTGGCACGCGGTCAGTGGTCTTGATCACCGTGTCCTCAGACCCTGAGCCTCAGTTGCCCTGGGAGATCTGCCGCGCCTCTTCCAACTGCCATTTGATGACGGTTTCCTGCACATGGGACAACAGCTTGTTGTTGAGGAAGATGACGTTGTAGGCATCGGCCCATTCGTTGTCCCGCGCGATAGGCACAAAGCCGTTGTCCAGCATGTGCGAGATCAGCTGGAGGGACGTGGCTGCGTTCTCCTGAGCGGCGATGTCGTTCACTTCGACGTAACAGATGGCAATGGTCTCCGCCAGCTTCGCCCCCGCACTGGCCAGCACCTCGTAGGCGTAGCCCTCGACGTCGATCCAGAGCGCGGCCTTCAAGGCGTCGACACGACCCTCCAGGGCGGTATCAACGGCGTCGGCGAGCGTGATCATCGGAACCGTCACCTCCTTGTAGGCGTCAAAATTCTTGCGCTTCTTGACGGAGCCCCATTGCGACTCATAGTTGTCGTGAAGTGGTTCGTAGAACTTGATCTCGCCGCGCCTGCCGCCGATCGCCTGGTTGACGAAGCGGACTTGCTTGGAAATCTGCGGGCCATTGTTTCGCGCAAAGATTCTGGGCGATGCTTCATATGCAAAGGCCCGCCGGCCCGAAGCGGCGTTCGTGAACGCCACGGAAACGCGCGCGTCATGTGCGCCGATTTCCATGAGGACGTCCACACCTGTCTTGCCGACCAGCGCATCGAACAGCCCGATGAGCGCGCTCGCCCGGCGACGCGCGCGCGGAGCCAGCGCTGGGTCACTGTGCTTCGTGGCCGGTGTGCCGAGTTCGGCGTACAAAGTCTTCCACCACAACATGGCCTGCTGCATGAGAGCGCTCCTGGAATTCCGGTGAATCAGCTGAACGGGTGTCGCAACGCGTGCCGCGCGCCGTCATGGCCGCATGTCGCAGGCCTTGATGTGATCGAACACGGCATGCACGGTCGCGTACTTGCCGTCGATGCGCGGGGCATATGAGGGATCCGAGCCGCCGAAGAATGTGTGAAACAGCAGCCTCGATATCAGGGCGGGGGGCTCGGACGAAAAGAACCGCAGCTTCCGGGCTTCTTCGGTCAGCTGGCCATCAATGAAGAGACGCGCACTGCCATCGAACGCAGACGGTGCGCTGTTCAAGGTGACACGCAGTTCGACCGCGTGGTCAACATCCAATGCCAGCGGGCGACTCGCCAGGACCGTGCCCGCGCTGCCATAGGGCTGCTTCATGTCCTGGTGGTAGATGTACAAGCCCAAGGTGGCATCACTGCGGAACACGGTGCGCACACTCCACCCTGACGCGTCCACGGGGCGTCCGCCCGTGATCGGCTTCTCCGGCCCCAGGCCCGGGAGCTTGCCGCCCCGAACAAACTGGAAGTCTTTCTCGAACCTCACGGTGTAGGTCAGGCTGGCCTCGCGTGAAGGTTTCCGCAGCCGAACGTTGGACCCGAAACGGGCGCTGCCGATCGGCGAACCTGTGTAGGTGATGCGCATCGCCTTGGCACCCGCTGCGCCGCCCGCGCGCACGAACTCAAGGTACTGCGGGTTCACCGTGGAAGGGGATGAGGGCAACTGGTCCAGACCGCCGGCGTCTTCGCTGATCAAGGCATCGTTGTCGGAGCAGTCCGCATGCGAAGGGGGTGCAGCACCGGCGAGCAGTGTGCCTGCGCAGCACAACAGGGCGATGTGTGCAACCAGGGCCCGGTCGGTGGGTTTGCACCTGCTCGGCTGGCATGCGCCTGGCAGCGGGACAGCGTTCATCCGCCAGCACCCGCAGCGTCGCGCCGACCCGCGTCGAACTCCTGCTTCGACGGGTAGGTCGCGCCCGGCAGCTTCTTGCACGCCGTCGCCAGCGCCAACTCAGGCGCCGAGTCGTTGGGTACCCGGATCAGGAATCGCTCTGCCATGACGTTGAGCACGACATCCGGTCGCAGGGACTCCACAAGGTCGCGCTCCAGAAACGGACTGTGCACGACAAACAGCGAACTGAACGATTCGGCCAGAAACTGTTGCAGCTTCCAGCCATAGGAGTCCATCAGCAACACGGCCCGAGGAAGTCCTCGGTCTTCGTGGCGCCACAGACCCATCCAGCCGCGGTTGTTGATGCCGTTGTGCCATGTGCGACGCGCGCCGGACTGCTTCAGCACGCAGTCCGTGAACTCGCCGCGCACCTTCGGATGCAGTTTGATGCCCAGATCGCCATCGCCTGCATGGTGAGACAAGCTGACGTCCAGGTCGGTCAAACGGCGCAGGCGCTGGGGCATCGCCCGTTGAAGCTCCTGGTAGGCGATGTAGGCGCCGAAGGAGGTCCAGTGGCTGTCGGCGGTATGGCAGACGATGCCGCGGCTGCGTGCCGCGCGCAGTGCCGGCAGCGGGTACACGATGCGTCCCGCCTCCAGCACCGACGCTGCCTGCAGCTTGCCGATGGGTCGCGTCGGCGAGTCGGGGCCCAGGTCCGAGAAATCCTCGGCGTGGATCGAGAACGTGTCGGGTGCGACCAGGACGCCATAGTCGATGTTCCGCTCGGCACAGAACGCCAGCCTCTGCTTCAAGGTCTTGCGCCAACGTTCGACCGCGTCATCGTCCAGGGTGTGTCTGCCCAGATGCTGGGCCAGCAGGCGGTTGCTGCCATCCCCGATGCACAAACGACCGCTTCGCCCGACGACGACGTCCGGTGCATCGGCCGCGTTGTTTCTGGGGCCGAAGAGCGCAACCTGGCGCGCGATGAATTCCAGGCCTGCCTCGATGCTGTCGAACAGCCTGGCCGACAGCCAGACTTCGGCCACCGCCCTGCATTGCTCCGGCGTCAGCTGCTCGAATCGCTTTTCGTGGATGGCGAGCGCGTACGCGCCTTTCGCCCGCGTGCTGCGCACGACCCGCAGCACATCCTCGTTCTTCTGCGGCCAGTTCGCATACAGCGTGGCGACCGGCCGGGGTCCTTCCGCGTAGACGCGGTCCATGCCGTCACGTGCATCCAGATAGCCCGCGTAGAGCAGAAGCTCGGAGTACAGCCGGTCCTTGGCCAGCAGTGCCTGAGCCGACAGGCCTGATCGTTGCGCCATTTCTGCAAGCATCGCCGTCACTGCGGCGGTCGACATCAGGTTCGGAGCGGCGGCGCGTGCCTGATCGTCCATGGAACGACCCCAAAAGCTGAAACTGGCGCGTCGGCGATCGGCCATGATCCCGGGCGCCGCCGCGAACTCGGCCTGTGGACGTCCGTCTTGTGCGAAGAGTCGGCCCTTGTTCACCGGCGCGACCAGATGGCTCGCCGCGTCGAGAAGCAGGTAATAGGGCGAGCACACATGCCGGCTGGCCTGCAGCTTGAGTGCCATCCGCACCTCCTGCCGGCCCTTGGGCGTGGACAGAGGCACACCAAGGTCGGCCGCGGACACGAGTCGTGACCGTGCATTCAAGTCCGCAAGTTCCGGGCGGACGCGAACGTCGAAGCGGTACCCGAAGTCGGGCTGCCCAAAGCCGACGTGCACAAACAGGATCTCACAGAACAGCGCGCGGTCCAGGTGCTGGGCCAGGCTGCGAGCGAGCAGGCTGGCCATCTCGAGCTCTCGCTCGTCGACGATGCAGACCACGGACACCGAGTGGACGTCGTCCGCGAGGGGACGTGCGAGTGGCACACCCATGGGAACGGCTGCCGGCGCCGGACGGCCCGACGACACCAACTTGTCGAAGACGGCCTGGCACGCCGCGACGACCGCTTCCATGTCCGGAAGCCCCTCCACGCCCACAGGAAAGGAGCCGACGAAACAGCTGTCCGGCCCCGTCTTCTTCAGGCCCAGGGCCAGCAAGGCCGAACCAGCTTGCGCGTTGCGCGCGCGGGCTTCAGCCCACCAGGACCGGGCGTCGCCGGCCAGGTGGACTTCGATGGCGATGGGTCGATGTTCGACCAGAAAGTCGAGCACAACGGTGTGCCCCCTGTAGATCCAGGCCTTCGACGGTTCGCCGCAAGACAGGCGTTGACCGGCGAGCAACTTCATCCCGTTCAGGACAGACTGGAGCTGGAAGGATGCCGAATTCTCCGCAATGCGCACGCTGGGGATGTCCCCCCGCCGAGCAATCGCTGCCACCGCCAGCGCTGATGCCGGGAAGCAGGGGTCGCCGACATCGTAGAACTCGCCGATCTGCGACAGGATGCGATGCGCTCGCGGCTCTGCCGCGATGCTTGGCAGACCGGACTTTCCGACCCCCGCAAAGAGCAGGAACCAGTCCAGGTCGAACCTGACGCCGAACCGGCTCACGACGCCCAGCAGCTTGGCAGCGCCACTGCGGGTGATGAAGTAGCCGTCTGCGCCAACCCCCTTGTTCTTGTGCGGTCGATCGGCAATGGCCTGCCGAACCGGCACGAATTTTTCAGGCGCAGGCTCAGGCTGATGCTGCACCGTCGCTTGAGGGCTGGGCACGGACAGCGTCATGCGCGCGTTCAGGAACACCAGATCGTTGCCACTGGCGAGCACGGCGCCCAGCAGGGGCGCCAGCGGCCGCATCAGCTCGGCGTTGTCCTCGATGACCACGGCGCCTTCGAGTCCGGCTTCGAGCACCTTTTCCCATGCCCGCACATGACTGGCAAAACAACCGAAGGTGCCCGGCTGCGTCATGTCGGCGCCCGGTATGAACTGGGCAATGGCCCCGGCGAGCGAGCTGCCGCGCAGGCCGGGCACACGCATGACGGTCAGCTCGCCGAGCCCCGGGTTCTTCTGAAAGGCTGCCCACCGGTCAACGTCCGAGTCCATGTTGATGACCAGTGCAGCGACGCTGCCGGCGGATGGTGTCATCGTTGCAAGGTCCAGTAGGGCGCGATGCCGTCATGGGGGTAGAAGACCACCTTGCTGGAGCCAAGAGGGCTGATCATCGTCTTGTACTTGTCTGCAATCGACGAGGAGTATCGCGATGCGATGTGGTACAGGTGCTGGTACCGATCCGGGTCGAATTCATCGATCTGCTTGAACGGCCAAGGCCCGGCGCAATGCCTCAAGACCCAGCTGGCTGCGAGTTTCAGGGGCGCTGACCGTTGACCACGGTACAGCCGTGTTTCGTCGAACAGGTTGAGTCCCGATGTGTTCAGCAGCAACGAGTGGAGGTTGAACCACAAATGCAGGTTGAAGGCGGTGTAGTGCGCTGTCGTCGTGCGTTTCATCTCGGCCGGTTGCCGCCCGTCGCTGTCGATGTGCGACTTCAATCGGCTCAAGGCCCGCAGCGAAATCTTGTACATCTGGTCGACATCACCGAGGAACGCCGCCAGTGCATAGGTCTGAAGGTCGAACGCCACACCGTGGTTGTTTGTCGCGCGCGCTTCCTGCCGCCCCTGTTCGCTGGTGTTGAGCCAATCCAGGAACCTGCTGCACCATGATTGCATCGCCTGCTCGTCGCTGCGGTGCCAGAACGTACTCTTCCGGATGAGCCTGACGGCATCCAGAAAAAAGTACATGTCCTTGGTTTCGATGAGCCCTGACGACGTGCCCTTGTTCCCGTTCTTCCCCATGAAGACCTGGGCATAGGCCAGATGGGGGTTCATCGCCGAGTGATCGTCGATGAACCAGCGTCGGACCAATTCGCAGGCCTTGTTCGTGTACGAGTCGTTGGAAAAGACGTGGCCGGCGAGCGCGAGGGTCGTGGTCTCGTCGAACACACGCTGGATGGCCGTCCGGTCGTATCGGGCGCTTTCGGGCTCGTACAGCCTCGTTCCCGGAACCCGCTCACCATCCTTGTAGATGTAAGGCAGACCATCGCGGGTCTGTGGGTTGGGCCAGGCATAGGGCGCCGGGTGCCAATAGTCGCGCCGGTCGCCGCTGGGCGCCAAGGTGGTCTTGTCGATGACCGAATAGGTGGGATGGGCCAGGCACCCCGCGGCGCGGCGGGACAACTCCTCCAGTGTCCTTTCCAGCGGCTGCTCGGGCACGCCGCCGGCGCGCAGGCGATCCAGGGCCTGCGCGTCGTAGAACGTGAGCGCCTCTCGGTCGAAGGCTTGGTAGCGCTGCGACCGGTCATGCTGCTGGATGAACGCGACGACAGCGGTCTCACGCCCGACCGCTCTTTCGTCGGCGTTCAGTTCCTGTTCTGCCTCGCCAGAAAACAGGCGGAACACCCATCCTGCCCAAGCGTAGTTGAAGGTGTGCGGCCCGTGCCGAACATTCCTGTAGTTCCAGGGGTAGTGCCGGTTGCTCTTGTCCCAGACACCGGGCACGCCCAGCCTCTTCAGCGCATCCACCTTGGGGCGCAGCCCGTAGGCGAGGTCTTCGTCGAAGCGCAGCGGCGCGTCGCTGCGGAAGACGATCTGCGGCTCATCCCTCGGATCAGGCACATGGTCGGTGTTGAGCGCGGCCATGTTGCCCAGCAGGCGCTCCATCGGCACGATGTGGTACGGGAGGTCTGAACGCTGCACCAGGCTGGCCGTCACCGCGGCCCAGGACTGCTCGGTCAGGAAACAGTTGCCGTCCCAGGGGAACACCCAGTCCGCGAGACGGCGTCCTTCTTCGATGGCCAGGTTCCTGGCGCCGTTGTTGTTGATGAGGTAGTTGTTCTTGTGCCGGAAGATGGCGTAGTCGACCAGCAACTTGTCGCGGTCGGGCATCGCATCGAAGGCCGCCGTCAGCTGGTGGTCGTCGCGTGGCAGGTCTTCGAAGCACAGGGGCGTGGCGGCGAGTTGTGCGGCCTCGTAGGGGATGTCGACGTGTTGCTTCCCGTGGCTTCGAAGCAGGTCGATCAGCCGCTGTTTCTTGGACGCGTCTGCAATGCGGTTGAGCACCCACAGCTTCAGGCAACCGTCGAATTCGGGTTCGTTCGCCAGCGTGAACGCCAGACTCTCCAGGCTTTGGTCGCGGGCGTGGCGGCCCGGCAGATCGTTGCCCAGGATGCGGATCAGCGCGTACCGGTACGGCGCGTGGTGGACGGGTCCATCGACAGGGGCTGCAGACCCGAAGAGCGCGCCGAAGTGGGGATGTGCAGTCAGAACCGGCCACCGGAGCCGGGCATTCAAGTCGGTGAAGTCGAACTGGTCTGCCCAGGTCGTCGGATGTTCGGCGCGGTCCGCGACGCAACGGGTCATCAAGGCCAGCATGCCCGCATAGTCATCGAACAACCAACCGTGTTTGCCGTCCTCCACGAACTCGGGCATCAGGCCGGATCGTGGCGCGATGACGGGCCGATTGAAGGCAAAGCTCAGCATGGCAGCGCCCGAGGTCAGGATGCGCCTGTAGGGCAGGATGACCAGGTCGGCTGCGTTGAAATAGTGCTGAGCCTCGTCGTCGTCGATGAATCCCGGCCTGAAGACGATGTTGGCATCGGCGTCGGCATGCCCCTGCAATCTGGCGAGGGCGTCTTCCTCGAACACACGCCCGGCGATCACCAGCGCGGCATCGCCACGCTGCGCTCGCAGCTTCCCGAAGGCCTCCATCAGGGCGTCGATGCCCTTGTAGCCCTTGATGTTGCCGAAGAACAGGAAAACGAACTTGCCGGGCGCCAGGCCCAGCTTGGCGCGCGCCGCCTCACGCGACAGGTGGTTCTTGTAGTACCCCAGATAGGTGCCGTGCGGCATCACGTGAACCTTGGCGGGATCAATGCCCAGCTCATCGACGAGTCGACGTTTGGCAAAGTCGCCATGCGCCAGCACGTGGTCGTAGAAGCCGGCCGCACGCTGGCGAAACCCACGTTCGCGCTCCACATGCTCGCTGTCGTGCGAGATGATGTTGTGTGCGGTGTAGATGATCCGGTAACCCAGTTGCCTGGCGTGGTCGAGCATTGCAAGCAGATGGTCTGCGCCGTCATCGCGCGTGATGTCCATCAGGGCGTGCAGCCAATGCAGGTGCAGGTAATCGCAGTGTTCCCGGTTCTCCCGCAACACCTGACGGGTGAAGTGCTCGGGCTTGTAGCCACGGACATTCAGACCGTAGTTTTGCGCCAGCGACGCATAGAACAGCTTCTGATAGGGGTTGGTTTTCGACCAGTCGGGGAAGAAGAGGATGCCTTTGGCCTTGCCGTCGATCCTGAAAGACGCCTTGTCGACGGGGCTTGTTGACGCGGGTTGACTGGCCGGCTTGCCAGGCCCTTGCCTGAATGCTTCGACGTAAGCGGCTGCATCGCCTGACACGATGGCGTCGAACTTCTCCAGCAGATGACCTCGCTTGAGCGTTTGCACCATCTGCGCGACGAGCTCACGTCGGATGGCTTTCAGCTCCGGCTTGATCTTCTGAAAGAAGCCAGGCAGCTCTTCGGGTGCGATGACACTCAGCGTGTAGATGTAGCTGCTGACCTTGCGGAAGCTGATCAGGTCTCGGTACTGCGCGGCGACACCGCCCGTCCTGCACCACTGTTCCACGCCCTGGTAGGCGCGGATCTCGAAATCGCAGTTCGACGACTTCCGGAAATTGACGGTCACCGAGGTGTCCGACTCCCTGCGGTAGTTGTAGCCCAGTTCGTCGCGTGTGAACCCAACCTTCTGGAGGTGGTAATAGGCCTGGAGGATGAAGGGCACATCCACCGCCGCCTTGGTTTCCCCGAGCCGGATGCCCAGGGCCTGGACCAGGCTCGTCCGGTAGATCTTGTCCCATATCATGAAACTTTCATGGTATCGGTGCAGCTGATGGCCCTGGTTGTTGAAGTGCCGGGCGTCGTACCGCACGTCCCGAAAGTTCCCGTCCAGAAAGTTCCGGTAGCCCGCCGCGAAGACCATGTCCAGATCACCACTGTCGGCCGCCGCCAGCAGGTTCCTGTAGTAGTCGGCTTCGATCCAATCGTCGCTGTCGACAAAGCCCAGGTACTTGCCCCGGGCCTGCGCAATGCCGCGGTTGCGTGGGGTGCCCGGATTGCCGCTGGCTTCGCTGCTGTTGATCAGCACGATGCGGGGATCGTTCGCCATCAACTCTTGGATGATGGCCAGCGAGTTGTCCGTGGAGCCGTCGTTGATGACGATCACTTCCAGACTGCGCTCGGTCTGGTTCAGGATGCTGGACAGGCAACGCTCGAGGTACTTGCCCGTGTTGTAGACGGGCACGATGACGCTGAGTTTGACGCCAGTGTCGTCATGCGCCCGACGAAGGGTCTCGTAGGCCCTGCTTGACCCGCGGCTGAGGAAGTGCGCCTTCGCGAGACATTCAAACGCGCGCTGGTCATCACCCAGCGCGAGGTAAGCCATGCCGCAGTTTTCATGGTAGGCATAGAAGTTCGGGAAGTTGCCGATGAGCTCTTCAAAGAGCGCGATGGCCTTTTGGTGCTGCCCTTGCCTGGCAAGGGCATTTGCATTCGAAAAGTTGCTCAATTTTCAGATCCGCACATCATTGGATGGCAGCTTGAACAGCGATGACCCGTTGACCATGTTGCTGCAAACCATGCCGTACTGCGCAGCCCGTCTGCGGTCTGCGCGCTGACGCAGCACGACTCTTTCAGTGCGCCTCGGTCGGCATCGCTGCACGGTTCAGATGGCTGTTCAGGCACGCCAGCACCTGCTCACCATACTTGCCGTTGGTGTGCACGGTGTCGGGTTCGTCGAACCATCGGCCATCACGGAACACGCGCGCGCCGGCAAATTCGGCTTTGGTCAGGCCCGTCCCGCCGATGGTCGCTGGCGGCTGGTGCAGGAGCTTGGCGCCAAATCGGTGTGCGATGCGTTCCCACGATGACCGACAAGCCGCAACCAACCAGGCAACGGTGCGTGCCGCGAGTGCGGGATCGGCGAGGTACGGGTACTCGTTCTGCCCCAGGATGAGCTCGCTGCGCAGCGGCGCCGGCACGATGAGCAGCGGCTTGCCAGATGGCAACAAAAGCTTCAGGACATGCACGGCCGTTGATCGTTCGTATGCATCGTCCAGTGCTGCGCCGAAGGCAGGCTCGGAAATGAGTTCGACATCATCCGAGAGGAAAGCTGCCGGCCGATGGTCCTTGAACAGGTGGAGTGCCGTCGTCAGATGCAACTGGCCGCCCAGCACGACCACCAGGTCGAACGGCGTCAGGCTCACTTCCGCAACACCGTCGTTGGTCTTCTTCAGGTGCTCCAGCAGCACGGGGTTGCTGGTGAACAGGCGGTCGCCCTCGGCTCGCAGGTGCTTCAGCGTGGTCGACGGCGCGCCGAAGAAAGTGATGTCATGGACGAATGTGTCCTTCGCCATCCTGCCCAGGCCGTTCTTGATGGCGCCCAGGTGCGAATTCCCGATGATGCAGATCTTCATGTGCCCAGGTCACTTCGCAAAAGCATCGAGCAAGACTTCTTCGCAGACCACATCGTCGTCACCCTGCATCGCGGCGACCGCCGGGGCATGGGCCCGCTCCGCACGCTTGGGGAGCTTGTGTTCGGAGAAAAACGTCCGCATGACGGTTTGCACCCCCTCATGTTCGACGCTGCGCAGATTGGGTGAGTAAAAGAAGCCCCGCGACGAGGGTGCCGCGATGATCTCGTAGGAGGGGAAATAGTCGACATTGTCCCGGCTGTCCGCGAGCTCGCCTGCGACCGCGCGCAGAACGCTCTTGGAGTAGGTGCTCGCCGCCAGCACGTGGTGCCTTGTGGCCGTGGCCGTCAGTGGCACGGGAGAGACGGTGATCAGGTACTTCATGCCCGGATTGACGGCCTGCACGACGCGCATGAACTCCAGCATGTCGGCGAGCACTTCGCCATGGCGCAGGTTCTTGAACGCGTAAACAGCGGGATCCCAGTCGCCGGCAATGACACCTGGGGCCGTGGGGTACACGGTGCCCTGTTCGATGTTCACCCAGGTTTCGGTCAGGCCAAGCGTGAAGATGAAGAGCTTCATCGTCTTCAGCATGGTCGCCACGCGCTGCAGGTGGCGGCGGCGGTGTACCCAGAGTTCTTCGGCGCTCTCGAATCCCGCGGGCTCGATGTTGGGCCGCAGGGCGTCATGGAAGCGGCCGTGCCGGGTCCAGACGATGTCGTGGCGTTGTTCCAGCCCCAAGGCCTCCTTGGCCAGTTGCAGCAGCTGGCGCGCGGTGTAGAGGTTGCCGTAACGTGCGGAGTAGGTGCGGTAACCGTACTTCTTGGCCGTCGCATCTGTCATTCCCGGGGGGGGCGGTTCCAGATCGAGCACGTTGTACCCATGGGCACGCAGGTTTGCACCGATGTGTTGCGCGAAGCAGCTGCCCGCGGTGGCGATCGGCATGTCAGCGCCGATGCGAAACTTCTTCGTGTACAGCGCCGTCATCTGAAACGGGTGCTGTTCCGATACGCCGGTCCTCCAGTAGCGGTTGGACGGGAGGTTTTCGTACGGGTTGCTCATGGACCGTTCCGTGTCGTCACTTGGTGGGCGCTTCGCCGCGGCAGGCGACCAGATACGACGAAGGCTTCTGTCCCAGGCGCTGCGCCACCGCACCATATTTCGGGTCCAGGTATGCAGCCAGCCAGAGCAGGTCGCGTGCTTCGGCAGGCTTCCAGGCGGCGTTCTCGTGGCCCTTCACACCAGCCTCGGTGCGCAGGCGATCAAAGCGGAAGCTGGAGTTCACGTACTCCACATGTTGCTTCTCGCCACGTGCGTAGGGCAACAGCCAGTCGAGCGCGCTCGTGAGACGCCGGTACGCGGGCGAACCTGCCGGCGCCCATGGGACGCCGGCGGCACGGGTCACCAGCGCCACCTCCACGAGCTGGCGCAGGGAATAGATCGCATAGCCAATGGAATCACGGGTGTGGAAGTCTTCGATTGAACCGTCGTCGCGGATGTTGGCCCGGAGTTGCGCCTGGTAGAAAGGTTCCAGCGCGCCCAGCAGAGCGGTATCTCCCATCGCCACGGCCGCTCCTGCCGCGATCTTCAGGCGGTGGCTCTGCCAGTTGGAGATCTGGACCTGCTTGGCAGCTTCCCGTCTGCGCATCTCGGCCAAGTGGCCGTCGTAGAACTTGCGCACCCACTTGTCGACGATCTGACGGTCCGCAGATGCCAGGTCATCACGGATGACGGCATAGGCCTCGAACAGCTGGGTGAACTCTGTTTCGTCGATGGGGTTGAAGTTCGGCTCGTGCGTGGAGGCCCAAGCCAGCAGGTACTCGCGCGCGCCGGACAGGAACTCAGGCTTGCGCTGGGCGCGCCAGCCATGGGCGAGCGACAGGGCCTTTGGAAAGTCACCCTTGGCCTTCATCGAGACGTCGTGCAGCCCCTGCCCAGGCAGAAGGCCCTCGGTGCGGATCTCGCGCTGCGGTTGCGGTCGTTCGCCGGTCGTGGCCTGCGCCAGTTGCCCCAGCCGCGGCACCACTGCCGCTGGCGCAACGCCTTGCAGGTCGCACCACATGTCGCGCGCATGGATGCTCCCGGCGGCGAATACGGCGGCGAGTGCCAGAACGGTGAAACGGAGCGGTGCCAGCATGTTCAGTCTCCTTGGACGACGCGCGCGATTCAGAAGTTGTACTTGATCGCCGGCAAGCCGTTGACGACCAGGTAGTCGTTGAAGTTTCTGAAGTGGCCGTCCAGATGGTCGAAGAACTCGGTCATGTCCAGCCGGCTCCTGATCACCTCTGGCGGGAGATCCGCCGCCTGCTCCAGTTCGATGGCCGGCAGGTGCAGCTGCTCGGCCAGTTCGCGGGTGCGCGCGTCGTGCAGCACCCACATCGCCGGCCGACCGCTGATGATGCTGGCCATGTTCACGTGGAAGCGTGTGCCATAGGTGAACGAGACCATTTCCTGGTTGTACTGGTACCACTCTTCGGTCGAGCGGAACAGCCGGTAGTTGGCGCGGAAGTAACGACCGATGCTCTGTGGCTCGCCGAGGTCGGGCTGCATCTTCGCCAGGTCACGCATCGAAGGGGGCAGATGTTTGTCCGGTGAGCCGCCACGGCTCACGTGCAGGTGATAGGCGTGGTGGTTGCTGTTGACCGGCTCGACCAGGAAGGTGTCGCTTCGGAGCGCGTTGCCCAGCATCTGCAGTTCCAGCGGGTTGGTGAAGTGCGTACCGGCATAGGACGGACGTCCTTCGCGTTTGCCTTCGCGTTCACGCTGGCGCAACTCGGCCAGGCCGGCCGGGCGTGAGAAGAGCGAGGGGCAGCCCACGACCATCACGTTCTTCAACCCGGCCAGCTTCTCGATCACCGCCTTCGTGTAGGCACCGCGCACTGCGACCGCGGCGCAGTGATCGCCGTAGAACTTGAGCAGTTCGATCGCTTCCGGCGGCAGCGTTGCCGACTCCAGATCGTAGGTCATGCCCTGCACGCCCAGGCCGAAAATGACGATGGGCCGCTTCACCTGCGTCATGAACTGGAGTTGGCGCGTGTACTTCGTACCGTCCGTATCGCCCAGGCGCAGCGTGTTGGCGAGCGTGATCACGAGGTGTGAGCACTGGTTGTTGACCAGGTCGATGAAGCGCTTCTCGCCGTAGCGCTTGACGTCATCGCGGATGAAGACACAGTTCGGGAACATCTCGAACGGTGCCCGGGCATGGATCATGTTGCCCGAGTTTTCACGGTGGTCGAGGGGGAAGTCACTGGGCAGCCGGGGCAGGCAACCCATGACGCCGATGAGGCTTGCGGTCATTGGAACTCGTTTTGAATCGGTGTCAGGCCGTTGACAGCGAGGTAGTCGTTGAAGCGTCGGAAGTGGCCGCCGAGGTGGTCGAAGAATTCGGTCATGTCCAGTCGTTCGCCGATTTCTGCCGCGCTGAGGTGCCGCGCTTCGTCGAGCGGCAAGGAGGGCAGATTCAACTGCTCTGTCAGCTCAAGTGTGCGCGTGTCGTGCGTCACCCACAAGGCCGGCCGGCCACTGATGACACTGGCCATGTTCACGTGGAAGCGGGTGCCGTAGGTGTACGCCACGTTCTCCTGGTTGAATCTGTACCACGGCTCGGTGTGGCGGAACAGGCGATAGCGGTTTCGGTAGTACGCCCCCAGGTGGTCTGGCGAGAAGGTGTCCGGGTCCAGCTTGGCCAGCTTGGCGACGAAATACGGCACCTGTTCCTGCGGCGCCCCACCCCGCGAAAGGTGTTCGAAGTAGGCCTGATTGAATCGGTTGACCGGTTCGATGAGAAAGCTGTCGCTGCGAATGGCCTCGGCCAGCATCGCCCGCTCGGCCTCCTGCGTGAAATGCGTGCCGGCGTAGGCGGGCCTGCCGCTGCGGTTGCGTTCCCGCTCCTTGCGCCGCAAAGAGGCGAGCGATGCCGGGCGCGAAAAGAGGCTAGGGCAGCCGACAGCCATCACATTGCGAATGCCACTGAGCTTCTCGATGACGGCCTTGGTATAGGCGCCGCGCACGCCCAACGCAGCGCAGCGCTCGCCAAAGAAGCGCAGCAGGTCGATCGCTTCTGGCGGCAGGGAGGCCGAATCCAGGTTCTGGTCCCAACTCTGCACACCGAGGCCGAAGACAACGATGCGGCATTTCACCTGCTCCAGGAACTTCAACTGCGCCGCAAAGCTGTTGCCGTCTTCCGCGCCGATGCGCAGGGTGTTGGCCAGTGTGATCACCAGGTGCGAACACTGACCGTTGACAAGGTCGATGAAACGCTCGACACCGTGGCGCGACAGGTCGTCATGGGCGAAGACGCAGTTCGGGAACATTTCGAACGGCGCCATGGCGTGAACCATGTTCCCGGCGTTCTCGGCGAACTCCAGCGGAAAGCCCTGTGGCATGGTGGGCCGGCAGCCCATGACACCGATCAGGCTCACCGGTGTCCGCCGTGCACGAACCTGACTTTGCGCAAGCCGCCGCCGTCGGGCTCCGCGGTCCAGTCGGAAATCCTCAGCCGACGCAGGCAGTCGTTGATGGCGACGTAGTTGTTCTGCGTCTGCATCTCGTTTTCCTGCGCTGTCGTCGTGGCATCGTGCTTGCGGTACTGATACAGCACCCGATTGATGTGCGCCACCTCGCCCACCTCGGCCAACTTCAGCATCATGTCGTAGTCCACCGCGTTGCGAATGGTCTCGTTGAAACCTGAGGTGCGGGCCCAGTCGCGCTTGCGGAAGAAGCGGAAGTGGTGGCAGATCATGCGGGTCAGCAGGTACTCCCGCGTGAAGACCGGCCAGTTCCAACCCTCGGAAAAGACTCGCGAGTCGTCATCGATGTACTCGGTGGTGGCGTACACCAAGGACAAACGCGGATTGGGGCCCAACACCTTCAGCGCCTGCTCGACGGCGTCGCGCTTCAGCACGTCGTCGGCGTCGAGTTGGCCGATGTAGGCGCCACGTGCTGCCCGAACGGCGGTGTTGCTCGCGGCGCCGATGCCGCCATTCTTCTGCTGGATGAGGCGCACCCGCGGGTCGTGACCGAAGTGTCGCCGCACCTGTTCGACCGAACGGTCGGTGGAGCCATCGTCGCAGACCACCACCTCCAGGTCTTCCACCGTCTGCACCAGCGCGCTCTGGATGCATTCGACGATGTGCCGCTCGCGGTTGTAGAGCGGCACATAGATGCTGACCAGAGGCACGTCGTAGGGTCCTTTGGTGGGCGACTGCTTGCGATACACGAACGGGCACTTCTGCACGAAGATCTCGCGCGTGACGGCCTGGCCGAGTTTGCGGTCGGTGTCGTTCTTGCCCGCCAGCGGTTCCTGGTGCCAGACGTAGGCCTCCATCAGCGGGATGAAGTAGGTGCCTTCTCGCCAAAGTCGGTAGCCGAACTCCTGGTCCTCGAAACCCCAGGCGCGAAAGGCCTCGCTGTAACCGCCCACCTTGTCGAAGACTTCGCGCGTGAACCCGCAGTTGGCACCGACCAGGAAGCGGTAGGGCAGGCCTTCGGTCTTCAGCAGGTCGGAGGCGCGGATGTGCCCTTCGCGCCAGTCGGTGCTGTGTCCATCCGCACCGGTGCGCGCCGCGATGCTGTTCTCGCTGACGATGCGCTGTGCCCGATCGATGAGGCTGGCGTCGGCGGCGTAGGCGTCGACGTCGATGTCGGCGACGGAGACGTAGTGCCGGAGCCCGAACATCGCGAGGTTGCGTTCGACGTGGAAGCGGCGCATGTAGTCCTCCACCAGCCGCGGCATGGGGATGGCGTCGCTGTCGAGGATCAGGATGGTGTCGTGGCTGGCGGTGGCGATGCCCAGGTTGCGTGCTTCGGCCAGGCGGTAGCCCAGGTCGTCCTGTCGGCAGTACCGGATGTGCAGACGGTCCTGGTACTTGCCATAGACAAGTGCAAGGTCTTCCTGGCTTCCATCGTCGGCGATGACGATTTCCATCAACTCGCGAGGGTAGGTCTGATGCAGCAGCCCGGCCAGCACGTAGTCGACCTCGTGCGAGCGGTTGTAGACCGGGATGACGATGGAGACCGGCAGCGTGTAGTCGCGTCTTCCGTCGGCCCAGCGCTTCTCGCAGGCTTCTTCGATGAAGCTGTAGTCGTTGCCGACGCCGCGCAGCGGCGGCAGCACCAGGTCGGCCGGCAACTCGGCCGGACGTCCCGGTACGGCCTTGGGCTTGACCTCGTAGGACTTGCCGAACAGCTTGTCGGCATGGCGGCGCTGCAGGTAGTCCAGCGTGTCCTGCAACTGGGCTTGCCACTGCGGATAGCGGCGCTGGGCCTCGCGGTAGTGGGTAATGGCGGCACGCGGATCGCCTTTCTGCAGGGCGACCTGGGCGGCGTCTAGGGGCGGCGCGGAAGACATGTCGGATGTTCTAGAAGTTGCCCAGCAGGCGCCGGTTGAAGCACAGCACGTTCTCGCCGCGCAGCACCACTTCGAAATCGTGCTGCGCAATGGCGCGCCGGAAGCCCGTGGAGGTGCCCTCACCGGGCAGCATCCAGTCGTGAAGTTCGATGATGAGCATGGGCGTACGCTCGAGCCAGGGTGCGCCATCGGCGAAGACCCGCTTTTCGCCGCCTTCGATGTCGATCTTGACGATGAAGGGCGGGTGTGTGGCCTCGCTCCAGTCGGCCAGGATCTCGGCGACGCCCAGCGTGGAGATGCGCTGACCACCTTGCTCTTCGGTGCGGAAGCCCCAGTCGCCATCGCCTGGGTCGACGAGGAAGAGTTCGCCCACCCCACCCGCCAGCGCCCCCGGGAAAAGCACGACGTCGCGGCCGCGGCAGTTCAGGCGCAGCAGTGCGCAGTTGTCGCGGTCGGGCTCGATGGCGAAGACCTGCGCCGCGGGGTAACGGTACAACCAGAAGAGCGGGCTCACGCCGATGTTGGCGCCCGCATCCAGGATGAGCGGCGCACGGCCCTGCGCCACGTGATGGCCGTACAGCGCACGCAGGCTGCGGCCTTGCGGCAGCCACTCGAAGTCGTAGTCGCGATCGGCGAGGATCTGGCGCGTTGTGCCGAGGTCGCCGTTGGACTTGGGCCGCAACGCGATGTTGAAGGCGTGGTCGTTGCCCCAGGGAAAACGTTTGACTGCCAGACTGCGACCGCCCAGCTGGTACTGGCCTTGTTCGGCAAGCCGCCAGGTGTCGGCTTCGTCCAGCGTGGCGCAATCCACAAACTGCTGGCGGACGCTGTCGGGAATGGCCGCCACCCTGGGCACGGCCGGGATGTCGAGTGGCGGCGGGGCCTCGTGCGGGCCTGCCAGCGGCAGGCCCGCGAGCTCGCGGCTCCACAAGCCTGTCAGCTCAACGCCGTTCTGCTGGCCCTGGCCCATGCCGAGCTCGGCGGTGCGAGTGGTACCGCCCAGCGCGGCTTCGAGGTGTTTGTGCGCGATCTCGGGCCGCCCCTGCACCGCACGGGCACGGGCCAGGGAACGATGCACCCCGGCCACCAGCAGGCGGGCCAGCAGGTCTGGCGCACAGCCCCAATCAACAGCTTGGCGCACGAGACGGCGCGCACCGTGGGCATCCCCCAGGTGCTGATGGCCGACTGCGCTGAAGGCCGCGAGCATGGCGCGATTGGGATCGCGCTCCAGGCCCGCCGTGGCCAGTTCGACAAGCGCGTTCCACTGGCCGGTCAGCCAGTGGTGGCGGGCGCGTTCGACCACGTTGGAGACACCCCAGCCCCGCAACGCTGCGGCCGACGGGCCGGCGTCCGGATCGAAGACATCTGCGTCCGCCAGCACGGGCTGTGACAGGCGCGGCTCACGAAGCGTGGGCCCCGGCGTGGCCGCCTTCTTGCGGACCGTCGCCCTTGCCGGTGATTTTTTCATCCCCGTCATGCGGTGCGCGACTGCGGCGTGAGCAGCAGCAGGTCCTTGATGAGGTCGAGCTGGCCTTCAGCGCGTGCGATCTCGTCGTCGAGCGAGCCCTGGCTGTGGCGCAACTGCTGAAGCTCGGCTTCCAGTTCTTCGATGCGGCGCTGCTTCATGGCCACCTGCGTGCGGGAAGCCGAGAGACTGCGCTTGGCTTCGGTCGAAGTCTTCTGGAACTCGTCGCGCTGCACTTTGAGCTTGCCTGCCTCGTCGCGCAAGGTTTCCAGTTCTTGGGCCAGCTGGTCTGCACGGCGCTGCTGCTCCTCGGCGCGTCCGGCAACCGGCTTCAGCGCGTCCACTTCAGCGGCGAGCGCGCGCTGTGCCTCCTGCACGCCTGCGTGCTGGGCCACGAGCGCGTCGAGGCGTGCCTCTCGTTCGGCGCCGACTCGTTTGTGCCATTCGCGAGATTTGGAGAGCTC
Source organism: uncultured Rubrivivax sp. (assembly GCA_964442175.1). Lineage (GTDB taxonomy): Bacteria > Pseudomonadota > Gammaproteobacteria > Burkholderiales > Burkholderiaceae_C > Rubrivivax. Next base: position 10,578 of record CAYTWU010000011.1, on the reverse strand, counting down.
GGCAATCTGCCGGTCCCTGTCAGCCAGCTCGGTGCTGCGGTCCGCGCGCAGCTGTTCGAGCGCTGTCGTCGCTTGCACGGCGTGCTGCTCGGATTGAACCAGCCTGGCGCGCAGGCCATCGAGTTGCTCTGCGCCTTGCTGCAGCTGCGCCTGCTGGCCAGCGTGGGCACTTGCAAGCGTGGTGAGCTGCTCGTCGCGACCGGCCAGCTTGGCGCGCAACTCTTCAAGCTCCGAGGTCCGCTGTTGCAGCTGCGTTCTCAATTCCGCCTGTTCGTTGCTGAGCGCGGTGACCTGCGTTTCCCGTTCGCTGAGCGTGGCCCGCAGACGCTGCAACTCCAGCGCGGTGCGGTTGAAGCCGAGCCACGCGAGCGGCCACAGGGGCTCGCGTTCGTGCTCGGCATGCGCCAGTGCAAACATGCGCGTCCGGAGCGACGCGACAGTGCTGTCCAGTGGCTGACCGCCCGGACCGGGTGACACCTTGCAGCCGCGCACGGCAACAGCGCTGCATCGCTGCAGCAGCTCGTCGGGCAAGCTCTGCAGCAATGCTGCTTCCTGGCCCGGTATGTCGAAGGCGAGGACGACGATCCCGTCGTCCCGCTCATCGGCGGGCAGCAGCGGCGCCAAGACATCGCCCAGGGTCATGGCCTCGACCCGGGTCGAGGCCAATTGCCGCAGACGTGGGTAGTAGGCAGCGAGCCCGGAGCCGTCGAGCGGGCCGTTGACCGCCGAAAGGCTGAAGCGATGCCATGCCAGCGGGCCTGCGGCGGGCGCGACGGCCGTCGTCACCACCTGCACCCAGGGCAATGCGGCGGCCTCGCGCCGGAGCATTTCCGCTGCTTCCGGGTCGCCTTCCACGAGGACCAGCCGCGCCGGGCGCCGCTCTGCTGGCAGCGACTGCCATCGTCCGACGACAGCGCCGCTGCCCGCGCCAAGGTGGACGACCAGTGTCGGTGCCGGGCCTTCGAGGCCGCTGATCCAATCTACCAACTCTTCCATGTTCTCTCGCTGAGCGCCAACACGCTATCGAAGTTACTGCCGATGCTGCGGCCGACGGCGCAACAGGCGCCTCAACAGTGAACGCCAGGTCCGCACTTGCTCCACACGCCGTGCACGGCGGTGGAGTTGAGCCGCCGCGGCGGCCAGCCTGGCTTGAGAAAAGCCAGCAGTCGCTGCGGAATCGGGTGCCTGCGCGACCGCGCCCGGCATCGCGTCCAGCAGAGCCAGCATCAGTTCGCGGTCTGCCATCGGACAGGCGCGCCAGGCTGTGGTGTCGTCCACCGGGAGGGTGAACTGGTCCGCGAGCAAACCATCCGCGCGCACCGGCCAGCTCACCAGGGGCGCAGCGCCGCCGCGCCGCCAACACAAACGACCCTGCTGCGGGTCCCACTGCAGCCGCACCTTGCCGAGGACGCGGTTGCCGTGGGTGCAGCCTTCGAAGCTGATGTGGATCGACTGAGGGTCATCGGTCGCCCGGGCAACGCGGACCTCGTCATAGCGCAGCCGCGCCGGCAGCCCCTGCAATTGCACGACCAGGCGTTGAGCGGTGTGGCACCACCCGGTGGGCGCTCCGCTGTGTTGCAGGTGGCAAGAAATCAGCACGGCGAGGTGGCGCAGCCGTGACCAGTCCGAGCTGCCCAGGCGCAGCAGGGCCTGGGTGCCCGCTTCGTCGTTCGGCACAAACAGCATGAAGCTGCGCCCATTTTCTTGGCCATGCGGCTGCCAGGCGCTGATGAAGGTCTCTTTGCCGAGGGCGAAGATCGCGAGCCCCGGATGGCCGCAGTGGTCGAGCAGACGGACCTCCGTCGCCGGGGTGCCGCGGCCTTCGATCTCGAGTGCGTCGAGCGCAAAGTGCAGGTGTCGGTGCGGCGGCTCGTCGTGCACCTGCCGCTGGCGGAGCGACGGGGTCGACATGGCCGTCCGGCGGTGCGCGCCGGTGTGCCATTCGATGGCGTGCTCCTGTTCGCGCAGCTGACGCGCCACCTGCTGCTCGCGCTCGGCATTTGTACGGCGGGTGTGGTCCAGCGCGCGCTGGATGTCTGCCAGCTCTCTGCCACGGCGGGTGGCCAGCGCTTCAGCCTCGGCATGTTTGGACAACAGGGACTGCGCTTCTGACTCGCGCTGTGCCAGCAGGGCACGCAGCGCGCTTGATTCTGTCGCCGCGGTGGTCGCGAGGGAAACCTGGCGCTCTGCACGGCCATGCTCGGCTTCGAGCATCGTGTGCAGCTCCAGCGTGCGCGACAGCAAGAAGTCGGCATCGGCGGTGCTGCAGGCGGCCGCGGTGTCGGAACGTGCCTTTGCGCTCTTGATGGCACTGGTCTCTGCCACTTGAGCGGCGAACTTGTCCCGTGCCGCCTGAAGGTCGGCTTCCAACGCTGCGAGTTGCCGCGAGCGCTGCGCGAGATCCTGCTCGTGTGCCACGAGCGCGCGGTACCGCAGGATGGCCGCACCATCCCCCAGCCCGGGCGATGCGGGATCAATTGGCGCCGCACCCTCCAGGACCACGCTGCTGGCATGCAGTTCGTCAAAGAGCTTCAGGCTGGCGGGATCCTGTGTGCACAGATGGGCTGCCAGGGTGGCGCACAGCGTGTCCGGCTCCGGTGCAACTGCTGCCGCCGGGAGCGTCGAGCCTGACGTGGGCCAGGCACACCAGCGGGTGACCGACTGCACCAGCGCTGACGGATCTGCAAAGGCCTCGCTGGCATCGACCACCAGGCAGCCAGACGGCGCCCTTTGCGCGTGTCTCAGCAGCTGACGTGCACTGTCGCTCCAGGCCTCAAGGGTGGCACGGGCGCTCTGGCCGTCGCCCTCGGCCACCCAGCGTGACAGTGCGCGAACCGGGCTCTCGATGAACAGGATGCAGCGCTCGTCCGCAGGCAGCGACTCGAGCATGCCCAGATCGCGGGTGACGCGCAACGCTGCGGCAGTGCCGAAGGCCTGCGCCAGCACATCGGTCAGCGGCACCCAGCCGGCCGGCTGGGTGCCGGTGATCGTCAGCGCGACTCTTGATTCGTGCCCACCTGGAACCGGCCCCGGGCGGGTACCGGCCGCTGTCTGGGGGGCAGGCTCGTGTTGAGCCGGGGTGGTCGCGGTGGCGGCCGGCTTGTTGGCAGTTGCAGTCATGGCGTTGCAGCGTGTGACGCGCCCGCAGGTGTACCTGGTCCGCGCCAGCGCGCGCGCAAGCGTTGTGCCACACGGCCCAACAAGGGTTCGCGCTGGCCGCTCGCAGCCAGCGCATCGCGCAGCAGGTGCTGGGCGCCGGAGCGCAGGCGCACGGCCTGGGCGTCGGCGAGCAGCCCGTCCGCACGGCCCGCTTGTGCAACTGCAGGCAGCGCATCCAGCAGCCCCAGCAACAGCCCACGATCAGTTGCGCTCAGGCGCAGCCACTGCCTGCGTTTGTGCAGGAAACCAAGCTTGCCGACAGGCACCGCGACCGAGGGCTCACGTTTGCCTTCGTTGTTCCTGGGCCATTCGTCCAGGGGCGGCATGCTGTCCGGGCTGGCAGGCGCGAGCACCGCCAGTGGCAGCGCCGCATCGGGCTGCCATTGCAATTGAAGGAGATCGAGGCGTCGTTCGCCGAAAATCAGATTCCCGAAGGTGATCGTGTAGGTGTCGGCAGCACGCGTGACCTTGAGGCGGTCGTACCTCAGCTTGGGCGGCAGTTCGGCCAGCTGCCGAGCCAGGTGCCCTGCAACGGCCGGCCACCTCGTGGCCTTGGTTGCGGGCGCTTCAGCCAGTTCCATGTTCAAGCAATGCACAAGGGCGAGAAGGGCATCCCAGTCGCTGGTGGGCAGCGTCTGGAGGCAGGCGCGACCGGCGGAGTCCGACGGAATGATCAGCATGTAGGGTGACGCGCCTTCAAGGCCGGTCTCCACCCAGGACGACAGGAATTGCCGGGCCAGGCCCGGTTCAAGTGCGAGGACGACGCCCGGGCGGGCGTTGTGTTCTACGAGACGCAGTTTCAGTTGTTCAAACGTCAGGGCCTCGCCCAAACGGACCCCGCGCAAGCGCAACTCCAGCTCCAGGTGCGGCCTGACGTCGCGCACACGCTCGACCTGGCATTCCTCGACGAACAGTGGAACGCCACTGCCGACGCGCCCGAAGCGCTGGACGAGGGCGCGTTGCTCGAGCAGGTACTGCTCGAGTTCCTCCTGCACCTCATGCAGGTGGACCAGCAGCAACTCGTTTTCGCGCTGCAAGGCGGTGTGCGCGGGTGATGACGACAAACGGGCCGCGTCTGCCTGGTGCGCTTCTGCCTCTGCAGCCAGCAGCTTCAGTTCGTCGGCAGTCTCGTCGGTGGGGGGCCTGGCGCAGGTCCGGGCTTCGGCCAGTTCGGCGGACCGGGCATCGAGCATGGCGGCCAGCTGGTGCTTGCCCGCGGTTTCCTGCTCCAACCGGGCCTGTGCAACACGCAGGGTCTCCTGCTGAGACTCACAGGCTTTCCTGGCGAGCTCGACTTCGGCGCCGAGCCGTGCCAGTCGCGCCGTGAGGTCCGTGCGGGCTCGTTCGGATTCGGCAAGCCTTTGGTCGAGTTGCTCGTTCCTGGATTCAAACTCCGCAATCTGTGCCCGCAGTCGGGGCCCGACTGCGGCATGTTCCGTCAGCGTCGCCAATTCGCGCAGGACGAGGCCACCATCAGGCTGCGCAGACCTGCCGTCGGCTGGCAAGTCGGCAAGGGGTTGGCAGGTTGCCAACAACTCTGCGGTGCAATGCGCCAGTTGTTTCTCCGGTGCGAGCAACATGCTGGCCAGCGCCCGGTTCAGTTCGGACGGGCCCTCGAGGTGCACGAGATCTGCGTCAACGTGGACGGTCACGCCCAGGCGATCTCGCAGAAGATCCCCGGCAGCCTGGGGCGCATCGGCCAGCTCCTGCAACACCAGACACAGGCTTCTGACGGGGTGGCGCTGCAGGTGGCGACGAATCGACTGGACGGCGACCTCTTGTCTCGTGCTCCACTCGGCAATGGTCACGCCGTCAGGCAGGGGCAGCGCTGCCGCCAGCGCCGTGCTGGGCTCTTCGATCAGGAACAGAAAGCGCGCATCGGACCATGTGCTCGCCAAACGGCCGAGCTGGGCAGCAACCGCAGCCGCGTTCACGACAACCACCGCCGGCCACTCCCGGGCGGCCAGGGCCTGTCGCGCCTCGGTGCCCTCGGGCGCAGGCCCATGCCGTTCCAGCCAGGTGCTGAGGCGCCGGCTCGGCAACTCGGTGCCAACGATTCCGAACAGGCGTCCGGACATCGCCAGGGCGGCTGGCGACGACGTGACAACGACGAGTCCGGGCGACACGCTCACAGCCCCAACGCGATCCGCGCGGCCACCGCGATCTGGTAGATGATCTGCGTGATGCCGCGCGTGATCTCCACGCTCTTGGTCTCGATCTTCGGCAGCACCATGACCTCATCGCCAGGCTGCAATGCCGCGCCCGGATCTTCGGCGATGCTGCCGTCCTGGCGCACCACCATCACCTTGGCCTCGTCGGCGCCTTGCGTGTAACCGCCGGCCCGGGCAATGTAGGCGTCGATCGTGGCGCCGCGGTCAAAGACCAGGGCATTCGGGAGCAGCACCTCGCCGCTGACCATGACCATGTTGCTCATCTCGGGCACACGCAGCACGTCGCCGTCCTCGAGCAGTGTTTCGCCGGCGCTGGCGCTGCGCGCCAGGATGATCTGCCCGCGCGGCTGCACGCCACGGGCTCGTTCGATGAACTGCAGGATCTGCTCGGCCTCGCGTGAACGCAGGGCAGCCTCTTCGCTGGTGGCCGAGCGTGCCGTCAATGCATAGGTCTCCAGACTGCGCAGCGAGCTGGCAAGCAGTTCACGCTGCCTTGTCGCCACCGAGCGTCTGAACAGCTGCAGCGCGCCAACTGCGGCCTGCTGTGCAGGCTTGATCTGTGCCACCGCATCCTTGAGCTGCGCGCCATAGGGAAGCACCAACGTGCGCTCACCGAGGTGCGCACCCTCGATGCGCACGAGGATCGTGCCCTGGTACTTGTCGGAAGTGACGGTGATCTCGTCGCCGTCCTGCACGCCGACCTCTGCGGCGTTGGCGATCGGGTGGTACTCGCTTCGCCGCTGCGCACCGACCTTGCGCACGATGCTGATGTGGGTCGCGCCTGGCCGCGGCCGCGCCACGGCCAACACCTCGGCGGCACTGGACAGCGGCCGGCCGAATTCGAACACATAGGGGTTCAGAACCTCACCCCCGACCTGCACGGTCTGCTTTCGCGGCAGCGCGACGATGGTGTCGCCGTCCTGAAGCTGCAGTGGCTCGATCTTGCCTTCGAGCAAGAAGCGGTAGAGGTCCACCTTGGCGCGTGGTTTGCCGCCGCGCAGCACCTCCACTTCGAGGTGGCTGCCGCGGTCCGGGTCGATCCCGCCGGCGCGATCCAGGTAATACAACACCGAGTCCGACGACAACCCGCCATACAGTCCGGGCGCTCGAACAAAGCCGGTGACGTAGACCTTCACGGGCTGCGCCGCCTCCAGCGTGGCGTAGACGTTGACGTTGGCGCGGAAGATGCGCTTGACCTGCGCTTCGACCTGCTGGTTGAGCTCTGCGTTGCGCACGCCGAGGATGCGCACCGGCCCGACGTTGGGCACGAACAGGTTGCCATGTGCGTCGACGGCCTGTGTCGCTTCGTAGGTGAAGGCGCCCCACATGCGTACGTTGACCCGGTCGCCCACCGCGATCTGGTACTCGGGGTTGTAGCCAGTGAAGGCCTCGCTGCCGAAGCGCCCGGTGAACATCTGCGAACCGAACACCAGTGGTTTGGTGGCCAGCGCGGGGTCGGGTGGCAGCGGGCCAGTCCCCATCGCCGTGCGCGGCGGCACGGCGTCTGGCGGTGCAAGCTGCGAATTCGGCTGCTGCTGCAGAAGCGGCGCGGTTTCGCTGCGCCGCGGCGCGCTGGTCAGTCCGCGCGGGCCGGCGTTGGTGACGTCGCCGAGCGTCGTCTGGGCCTGCGCAGGCAGGTTCAGCAACAGTGCCACCGCCAGGGCGGCAGCCGGCGCCAGGCGACAAAGGAGGAGTGGAAAGGTCATGACATCAGTCCTGGTGCTCGCGGATGGTGGCCAGCACCAGCCGCACGATGGCGTACAGCAGCAGGCTTGCCACGAACACGGTGACGAGGTTGTACAGCCGCAGCGGGTACTCAGCGGTCTGTGCCAGCGAAGGCGGTTCGACGACGACCAGGCTCTTCAGCTTGCGCGTGGCCTCGATGCGTGCGTTCTCGACCGCGCCGAGCGCAAGCTTGTAGGCGTCCATCGCAAACTGCGCCCGCAGCTCGAGCCCCTGGAACTCGGCGGCGAGCGCGTTCAGGCGGTCACTGGCCCGCTTGTTCGTGGTGGCCCGGCTGCGCTCGGCTTCGATCTGCTGCTGCAGCGCCTTGATCTCACCGCGCAGCGAACGCACCTGCGGCGCCGCATCGTTGAGGTAAGCGAGCAAGCCCTTCAACTCGGCCTCGCGCCGCGCCAGCGAACCCTGCAACTCGGCGGTGATGACGCCACTGGCCTGTGCCTGCGCAGCAGGGTCGAGCAGCCGGTTCTTGCTCTGGAAAGCCAGCAGCGTGTCGCGCGCTTGCTCGACACGATCACTGGCGGCTTTGGCCTCGCCTTCAGCAAAACGCAAGCGCTCGCGCGCAATGCGGTGGGACGACTCGTTGACGAACTTTTCGCTCTCCTCGAGGAGGCGTTGATTCACCTTCTGCGCAAACGCGGCGTCGAAGGCCTGAACCCTCACCGTCAGCAGCGACGTCGTGGCGTCGAAGCCGACCTGCACACGCTGGCGCCAGTAGTGCAGGAACTGCTCCTGACTGCTGTCAGTTGCCAGCCGAAAGGGCAGGTCCAGCTTCTCGGACGCGTAGTGCGCACGCAGGCCCAGTTCCTGGTCCAGACGCAACAGCAGAGCCAGGGAGTGCAGGTAGCGTGTGAGGATCAGCGTGTCCTGGGTCGCTGGCGGGCTGACGCCAGCCAGCAACAATGCAGCGCCTGGAATCGCACTGGTGTCGCTGCTGGCCTGGCGCACGGAGACGGTCGATTCACTCACGTAGCGATCAGCCGCGATCAGGCCGAGGTACAGCGCCGCCAGCAACAGTGGCAGACCGACGACGAGCAGTTTCAGTGCGCGTGGCGCGAGGGTGAACAGAGGTTTCATCAAGACACGAGGGGCGCCTGGTAGGCGCGGATGCCAGCTTCCACGTCGTCATAGACAACAGCGTTGCCACGGTCGACGTGCACGACGAGATCGCAGTACTGGCGGATGTCGGCCATGCTGTGCGAAGTGAGGATGACATTGGCGTGCTGGAGCCGCCGCATCAGCACGTCCTTGCTTTTCTGCTTGAACTGCGCATCGCCGACGGCCATGACCTCGTCGATGAGGTAGTAGTCGAAGTCGAACGCCATGCTCAGCCCGAAGGTCACGCGCGAGCGCATGCCGGACGAGTAGGAACGCACCGGCAGGTCGAAGTACTCCCCGATCTCGGCGAAGTCGCGCACGAAGTCGAGCACCCGGCGCATCTCGGCGCCATGGGCGCCGAGTACGCGGCAGACAAACTGCGCGTTTTCACGACCGGTCAGCGCGGGCACGAATCCGCCGGCCAATCCCACTGGCCAGGAGATGCGCGCGTCGGTGCGAACCGCGCCCCGGTCGGGCGTGTCGATGCCGCCAAGCAGGCGCAGCAGCGTCGACTTGCCGGCCCCGTTGCGGCCGATGAGGCCGATGTTTGCGTCGGGCGGGAACAGGAAGTTCAGATCACGAAAGACGTACCGACGCCCGTTTGGCGTCGGGTACGACTTGGTCAGACCCCGCAGTTCGATCATGGTCGCGGCCGGCTCAGGTGATGGTCAGCAGCCGCAGCCTGTTGGCGCGATAAAGACTCAGGCCGAGCGCGGCGCTGACCAGCGTCCAGGCCAACGGGTAGACCACGTTGACACCGTCCGTCGGCGTGAAGGCCGGGATGAAGTTGTGGCGGGAAATCTCCACCAGGTGCAGCATGGGATTCCACAGCAGGATGTCGATGTACTCGCGCGGCAACGTGTCCACCGGGAACATCACGCCCGAGGCCAGGTACAAGGGCAAGAAGAGCAGACGAATTATCGACCGCAGCCGCGGCCGGTCATGGCCCAGCACAGCCGTCAGCGTGCCAAAAGAAAGGCCAAACAGCGCGATCAAGGCGGTCACGGCCATCACCTCCAGCGGCTTGCCGGGCAGCACGTGGTACCCGATCCAGCCCAGGATCAGCAGCGTCACCAGGTAGACGAGCAGGTTCATCAGAGCGTCGACGACCGCGCGTGCCACCAGCGCATCGATCGGCTTGACCTGCCGGTACGCGAACAAGCCACGGTTGGCGTCGATGCCGTCCAGCAGGCGCGTGACCAGCTTCTGGAAAAAGAAGAACGGGATCAGACCGGTGGCCAGAAATACCGGGTACTCGATGCCGGGCAGGTTGCGCATCAGGCCGAACACGGTCACCAGCATCAGCACATGCGCCAGCGGCTCGAAGAGGGTCCAGATGGCGCCCACCCATTGGCCGCCGACCCTTGCAGACATTTCGCGCTGCACCAGGGCGAACAGCACCGCGCGCTGCACTTGCCAGGCACTGCGCCGCTGCGGCGCAGGTATGACGGCTTCGGCGTTCAATTCGTGGAACCTTGGACGGGGCCGGGACTGATCGGAGACAGCAAGTGGGGTGCCATATGTAGCCGCCCAGTGTAGCGGCTGCCGTCAGCGAGTCCGGGCGACGGCGGGCATCGGCAGGGCGGATGACGCCGGCCGGAATGGCTGCAACAGCGCCGATTAAACTCGGCGCAGTGAAACACTTCCTGCTCTCGGCCGCCGTCTCGTGCCTGATGACGCTGTGGCTCGTCCACCTTTGCAAGGCGCGCATCGGGGGGTTTCTCGACCGGGACTTCGCCAAACCGCAGAAGATGCACGTGTCGCCTGTGCCGCGTGTCGGTGGCATCGGCATATTCTGCGGGATGCTGGCTTCGGCCGTGTTGCTGCTGTATTGGCACGGCCGTGAACACGCGCTGATCGGGCTGCTGCTGATGGCGTGTGCGCTGCCCACATTCGTCTCGGGTGTGCTGCAGGACTTCACCGATACGCTGAGCCCGCGAGGGCGCCTGATGGCCTCCGCCCTGTCAGCCGTGCTGGCGTACTTCGTGCTCGGTGCGGCGATCCGCGCCACCGACATCCCGGGGCTGGACTGGGTGGTTTCGTTCGGCATCGGCTCGCTCGCCTTGACGGTGTTCACGGTGGCCGGCATCGCGCATGCCATCAACATCATTGACGGGCTGAACGGGCTGGCATCGATGTGCGTCGTCATCATGCTGACGGCGGTTTCGTATGTCGCTTTCGAGGTCGGTGACCCGTTGATCGGCACGTTGGCACTGGCCGGGATCGGTGCCGTGCTCGGTTTCTTCATCTGGAACTTCCCCGCCGGGCTCATCTTCCTCGGCGACGGCGGCGCGTACTTCCTGGGTTTTCTCGTCGCCGAACTGTCGATTTTGTTGCTTGTGCGCAACCCCGAGGTATCGCCGCTGTTTCCGCTGCTGACCTGCATCTACCCGGTCTTCGAGACGCTGTT
>CAYTWU010000010.1:24518-30880 GCA_964442175.1 uncultured Rubrivivax sp. | reverse complement strand
GGCGTGCCGGCGCATGACGAACGCGATTTCGGGTTTGCGAAGAAGTACAGCCTGGAGATCCGCCAGGTGGTGCATGTCGATGGCGAACAGTTCGACTTCGACCGCTGGCAGGACTGGTACGGCGACAAGAGCCGCGGCATCACCATCAACTCCGGCAACTACAGCGGGCTGTCCCACGCCGCCGCCGTGGACGCCGTGGCCGCGGCGCTGGCCGCCAAGGGCCTGGGCGAGAAGAAGACCACCTGGCGCCTGCGCGACTGGGGCATCAGCCGCCAGCGCTACTGGGGCACGCCGATCCCCATCATCCACTGTGAGGGATCAGACGGACCCGGGGGTCGGACCCCGGGGTGCGGCTCGGTGCCCGTGCCCGAGGCCGACCTGCCCGTGCTGCTGCCCGAAGACCTGGTGCCCGATGGCAGCGGCAACCCGCTGAACAAGTGCGCGGGTTTCCTGAACGTGGCCTGCCCGCAGTGCGGCCAACCCGCGCGGCGCGAGACCGACACGATGGACACCTTCGTCGACTCGGCCTGGTACTACATGCGCTACACCTGCCCGGATGCGCAGACCATGGTGGACGCGCGCAACAACTACTGGATGCCGATGGACCAGTACATCGGCGGCATCGAACACGCGGTGCTGCACCTGCTGTACGCGCGCTTCTGGACCAAGGCCATGCGCGACCTCGGCCTGGTGGATTTCGGCGAGCCCTTCAAGCGTTTGTTCACGCAGGGCATGCTGAGCATGGAGTGTTTCTACCGCGAAGACCCGGCCACCGGCAAACGCAAGTGGTACTACCCGAGCGAGATCAACATCCAGTTCGACGACAAGGGTGCGCCGCTGGGCGCCACGGCCAAGGACGACGGCCTGCCCGTCACGCTGGGTGGCGTCGAGAAGATGTCCAAGAGCAAGAACAACGTGGTCGAGCCGCGCGACATCATCGCGCGCTTCGGCGCCGACACGGCCCGCCTGTTCGTGATGTTCGCCGGCCCGCCGGACCAGAGCGCGGCCTGGAGCGACAGCGGCGCGGAGGGCGCCTACCGCTTCCTGAAGCGCATCTGGGCCGCAGCGCACCGCCAGGCCGACACACTGCGCGGCGCCGGCAGCGACACCAGCGGCTGCAGCGACGCCGCGCGCACGCTGCGCCGCACGATGCACGAGCTGCTGAAGGTGGTGAGCGCCGACTACGAACGCCTGCAGTACAACACCGTGGTCTCGGGCGCGATGAAGATGTTCAACGCCATCGACGACTGCACGCTCGGCGACAGCGCGGCCGACGCCGCCGTGCGCGCCGAGGCCTGGAGCCTGCTGCTGCGCACGCTGTACCCGGCGGCACCGCACATCGGCCACGCGCTGTGGACCGACCTCGGCTTTGCCGCGCGCCACGGCGAACTGGTCAACGCGCCCTGGCCGGCGGTGGACGAAGCCGCGCTGGTGCGCAGCGAGATCGACCTGGTGCTGCAGGTGGCCGGCAAGACCCGCGGCAGCGTCAGCGTGCCGGCGGCCGCCGACAAGGCGGCCATCGAAGCCGCGGCGCTCGCGCACCCGGATGCGCTGCGTTTCATGGACGGCAAACCGGCCAAAAAAGTGATCATCGTGCCTGGGCGGCTGGTCAACATCGTGGTGTGATGCACCGTCGATCCGTCTTGTTGCTCGGTGCCGCGGCCCTCACCGGCTGCGGCTTCCAACTGCGCCAGCCGCTGAGCTACCCCTTCCGCAGCATCGCGCTGGTGGGGTTTGCGCCGCGTTCGCCGCTGGAAACCGAACTGCGCCGCGCGCTGGCCGATCAGGTGCAGATCCTGCTCGCCCCCAGCCAGGCCGAGGTGGTGCTGCGTGCGCTGGAAGACCGGCGCGACAAGAGCGTGGCCGCCAGCACCGCCGCCGGCCAGGTGCGCGAGGTGCAGCTGCGGCTGCACGTCACCGTGCGCGCCGACACCCCGGCCGGCCGCGCGCTGATGGCGCCGGTGAACATGCGGCTGACACGCGACCTCAGCTACACCGAGGCCGCGGCCCTGTCCAAGGCCCAGGAAGAGGCCGAGCTCTACCGCGAGATGCAGGCCGACGTGGTGGCGCAGCTGCTGCGCCGCCTGTCGGCCATCGGCGTGTAGGCGCACGATGCAGATCAAGCCCGACCAGCTCGCCGGCCACCTGAAACGCGGCCTGCGCCCGGTCTACACCGTGCACGGCGACGAGCCGCTGCTGGCGCAGGAGGCCGGCGACGCCATCCGCGCCGCGGCACGCGCCGCCGGCTACAGCGAGCGCAAGGTGTTCGCCGTCAGCGGCGCACACTTCGACTGGAGCGCCGTGCTCGGCGCCGCGCAGGCCATGAGCCTGTTTGCCGACCGGCAGCTGATCGAGATCCGCATCCCCGGCGGCAAGCCCGGCAAGGACGGTTCCGAGGCCCTGCAGCGCTACTGCCAGGCGGTGCAGGGCGACGACGTGCTCACCCTGGTGCAGCTGCCCCGCCTGGATGGGCAGCAGCTCAAGAGCGCCTGGTTCAGCGCGCTGGACAACGCCGGGCTGAGCGTGCGTGTGGAACCTGTCGAACGGCGTGCGCTGCCCGGCTGGATCGCAGAGCGGCTGGCAGCCCAGGGCCAGCGTGTGGCCGACGGCGCACCCGGCCAGCAGGCGCTGGCGTTTTTTGCCGACCGGGTCGAAGGCAATCTGCTGGCCGCGCACCAGGAGCTGCAGAAGCTCGCACTGCTGCACCCGCCGGGTGAATTGAGCTTCGAGCAGATCGAAGCCGCGGTGCTGGATGTGGCGCGTTACGACGTCTTCCGCTTCGGCGAGGCGGTGCTGGGCGGCCAGGTGCAGCGCGCGCTGCGCATGCTGGACGGCCTGCGCGCCGAAGGCGAGGCCGCGGTGCTGGTGCACTGGACGCTGGCGGCCGACATCCAGGCGCTCAAACGCGTGCGCGAGGCGCTGGACCAGGGCCGGCCGCTGCCGATGGCGCTGCAGGAGGCACGTGTCTGGGGCGCCAAACAACGGCTCTTCGAGCGCCTGGCGCCCACGCTGCCGGCCCACACGCTGGCGCACCTGGTGGAGGCCGCCAGCCTGTGCGATGGCCTGGTCAAGGGCCTGAAACACCCCGACTGGCCCCACGAACCCTGGGACGCCCTGCGCCGCCTGGTGTTGATGCTGCTGCAGGCCGTCGCGGTGGCGCCCAGAGGCGCCGCGCTGCCGAGGCTGGCATTGCAGGGCTGACCCGCCCCGCAGTGCGTCAGGCCTTGCAGCTGAAGCTGGACGCTGCGTCCAGGCTGCCGCTGCCGTTGTAGCGCGCCACCAGCGGCCAAGGGCACAGCGGCCGCGTGCGGTTGGCGGCCCAGCCGGCCGGCACCTCGGCGTTCACGCCGCCGGCATTGCCCGCCCCGCGGGCCGAGGCCGTGACGCTGTCCGGCGCCACGCCATGTTCCACCCAGGCCACCAGCGCGCCCAGCATGTCGAACTGGTCGGTGGCCGGGCCGCCGGAGCAGTGGCCCATGCCGGGCACCAGGTACAGGCGTGCGAAATCTGCCGCATCGCTGTGGTTGGTCGCCACGCCCTGGGCCCAGGCCACGCTGTCGTCGGCCGAGAAGATCGCGTCGCTGACCCCGTGGTAGACCATGATCTTGGCGCCGCGGTCACGCACCGCCGACAGCTGCGTCGGGTTGGGCGGGGTCATGAACTGCATCGCCGATTCCGTGAAGCTGCTGTTGGTGGCGTTGATGGACGCGACCATGTCGTCGATGCTGCCGCTGAGCGAAAAAACCGGGCCGTTGAAGGTGGCCGGGTCGGCCGGCGGCACGGCAAAGATCACGCCGACGGCGCCCGAGTCCAGCGCCACGGGTGAGATGAACTCCCAGAACGCAATGCCGCCCGCGCCCAGCCCGGCGTCGTACGGGAAGCTGCTGTAGACCGCCGCTCCGGTGCTGGTGGTGGCGCCGCTGAAGATTTGCGCGATGGCACTTTTCTGGTCGCCGCTCAGGCAGCTGCCGTCGCGTGCGCCGCTGCAGGTGGGCACGTCGGCGGCGAGCGAAAACGTGGTCTGGCAGGCCCGCACATCCTGCACCAGGCCGTCGATGGCGCCGTCCAGCGCATCGCAGCGCGCGAGCACGGCGTTGGCGACGGTGACACGCTCGGCGGTGGTGAAACCGGTGCCGATGTCGGCCGGGTTGCTGGCCACGCTGGCGTAACGCTGCGCGCCAAAGATGTTGGCCACCGCCGCCTTGGGCAGGTTGTAGCCGGGGGCGCCGGCCAGGTAGCCGTCGTACTCGTCCGGCATGCGGGCAAAGGCGTTGAACACATGGCGCCCGCCGTTGCTGCAACCGCCGAAGTACGAGCGGTCCGGGCCCTTGCCGTAGGCGCTGGCCAGCAGGCTCTTGGCCATCGGTGTGAGCTTCATCGCAGCCTGGTAGCCGTAGTCCAGCCGGGCCTGCGGGTCGAGCCCGAAAAACGGGCCCAGTGCAGCGCCGTGGCCGGCATCGGAACTGAGCACGGCAAAGCCCTGGTGCAGCGCGTGCGTCAGTGCACCGCCGCCGTTGGCACCGGTGGCCGGCACCACGCTGCCATCGATGCCGCCGTTGCCCTGGTGGTAGAAGCGGCCGTTCCAGGCCAGCGGCAGGCGCAACTCAAAGCCGATGACGTAGCTGTTGCCATCGGCCGCACTGACGCGCTCGAACATCTTGCCCGTCACCTGGCAATGGGCCGGCACGGCCTGGCCGCCGACGCTCAGCGTGCCGGCGGCAATCTCGGTGCTGGCGGTCAAGCTGGTGTTGGCCAGGCCGGCCAGTCGCGTGGCCAGGTCGGCACAGCTGCCCACCAGCGCGGCGGGGGTGGCGGCCGCCAGCTGCGGGATGGCCACCGGGCCGGTGGGGGCGGTGGGCGCCGTGCCGTCACCATCGCCGCCGCAGGCAGCGAGCGCACACAGCGCGGCCAGGGGCATCCAGGGGAATCGAGTGGTCATCGCGGCAGTCTCCGGCGTTGTGGTCATAGATCGTTTAGTTACTAAACTAACGACATGTCTGCACGCGGGCATTCCCGTAAGCGCCGGGCGCAGGCTGCAGGAAAATCGGGTGATGCCCCCACGCGCCGCGCCCGACGAGACCCCTGCCGGCCACCTGTCAGAAGCCGGCCTGCAGGGCATCCTGGGCTACCAGCTGGCGCAGGCGCGGCTGACCACGCAGGCGGTGTTCCAGGACACCATCGGCCAGCCGCATGGCCTGCGGCCGGTGGAGTTCACGATCCTGGCCCTGGTCAACCACAACCCGGACGTGACGGCACGCCAGCTGGCGCGCGCGCTGGCCGTGACACCCCCCAACCTGACGACCTGGCTGGAGCGGCTGGAGCAGCGCGGCCTGGTGGCGCGTGTGCGCAGTGAATCCGACCGCCGCAGCCAGCATGTGCGCGCCACCCCGGCCGGCGCCCGGCTGGCCCGCGACGCGGCACGCCAGGTCATCGCCGCCGAGGCCGCTGCGCTGGACGCCTTGAATGCGGCCGAACGCGCGCTGTTGCTGGAGCTGCTGCACAAGGTGGCCGCGCGGCGGCCGCGCTGACCTGCAGGCGGTCAGTAACCGCGGTCGCGGTCCACCCGGTGCGCCAGCGGCGTGCCGTCCGCCAGGGCCTGCAGGTTGCGCGCGACGACCGCCGCGGCGCTGCGCGGGTCGGTGGCCGCGGCCACGTGCGGCAGCACCGTCACCTGCGGGTGCTGCCAGAAGGCATGATCAGCCGCCAGCGGCTCGTGGCTGAAGACATCGAGCACCGCGTGGCGCAACTGCCCGCTGTCCAGCGCGGTGAGCAGATCGGGTTCGACCACATGGGCGCCACGCGCCAGGTTGACCACGCTGGCGCCGCGCGGCAGCGCAGCAAAAAAGGCCGCATCCAGCAGGCCGCGCGTGGCCGGCGTCAGCGGGAGCAGGTTGATCACCAGGTCATGCACCGGCAACAGCGCCGCCAGGTCCTGGCCACGGTGCCAGCCGCTCACCACGCTGCCATGGGCCTGCAAGCGGCGCAGCACGGCGCCGCCCATCTCGCCCTGGCCCAGCACCAGCACCCGCAGCTCGTCGGCGCGGCGTTGCGGGTGCTGCCGCCAAAGGCCCGCCCGCTGCTGGCGCGCGTAGTCGAAGAAGTCGCGCTGCAGGCCCAGCACGGCCCAGAGCGCGGTTTCGGCCATCGCGGCGCTCATCAAAGGGTCCACCATGCGGGCCAGCGGCACATCGGGTGGCAGCGTCGGGTCCACCACCAGGCGCTCGACGCCGGCCCACAGCGATTGCACCAGGCCCAGGTTCGGCAGGCCCTGCAGGCTGCCCGCGGGCGGGTTGGCCACCACGGCGGCGCGCACGGCCTCGGGCGCGGCGCGGGCCTGCTCCAAGGTCAGCCAGTGGCCGGCA
>CAYTWU010000010.1:0-24508 GCA_964442175.1 uncultured Rubrivivax sp. | reverse complement strand
GGGTGCGCCGATTTCCGACGCCCTCTCGTTCATCGCGCCGGGCCTGGGGCGGGGCGCGGGCTGGCGCCACGGTCCGCCCGTGGCGGGCTGGCCACGCCGCCGCCAGCGCAGTCTGCCAGAGTTCACGTTCATCCGCCTCAAAGGCACCGCACAACAGGATCTGCATGGACGCCGAGGCTACCGCAGACCAGAATGCCGGCCTCCATGCGTTGGCCAACCCTGTCCATCCGCAGCACGGTGCTGGCCGCGATCGTCGCCGGTGTCGTGCTGCCCGCCGTCCTGGTGCTGGCCCTGGACGCGCACTTCGCGCGCCAGGCCCAGCAGCCGATGATCGAGCGCAACCGTGCGGCCGTGCTGGTGCTGGCCTCTGCGGTTGTCACCGAACCGGCCTGGACACTCGACACGCCGGCCCTGCGGGCGGCCATGGCGCGCATCCTGCGCGAGCCTTCGGTGTGCCGGGTCGAGGTGCTGGAGCTGCAGCCCGGCACACCCGCGATGACCACCGATGCCGACCGCTGCATCGACCAGCGCCCGATGGCCCCGGCCCAGACCGAGGTGCTGCACGAAGGCCAGCGCGTGGCCGTGCTGCGGCTGTGGTTCGACGACACCGAGATCGACCGCCTGCTGGCCGAGCGCCGCGGCGTCATGGCCTGGCTGGTGCTGGCGCAGGTGCTGTTTGGCGTGGTGGTGCTGGCGGGGGTTTTGTCGATGCGCCTGCTGCGGCCCATCGGAGCCCTCAAACGCCAGGCCGGGCAGCTGGCGGCGCGCGAGCCGCAGCCGCCACCGGCCTGGGCCCGGGGCGACGAACTGGGCGAGCTGGGCCAGCACCTGAACAGCGTGCACGGGCAGATCCGTGGCCTGATCGACGAGCTGGAGGACAAGAACCAGGCCCTGCGCCGGCTGGCCATGTACGAGCCCTTGACCGGCCTGCCCAACCGCACGCTGCTGCGCGAGCTGTTTGTGCATGCCGCTGCGGCCGCACGCCGCGAAGGCCGGCCGATGGCGCTGCTGTTTGTGGACCTGGACCACTTCAAGGCCGTCAACGACGCCCATGGCCACGCGGCCGGCGATGCGCTGCTGGTGGCCACCAGCCACCGCCTGCGGGCCGCGCTGCGCGAGTCCGACATCGTCTGCCGCCTGGGCGGCGACGAGTTCCTGGTGCTGTTGCAGCAGGTGGATGGCTGGGACCAGGTGGCGGCCACCGCCGAACGCCTGGTGCGCACCGTGCAAGTGCCGCTGCCCCTGGCGGGCATCGCGGAACCGGCGCGTGTGGGTGCCAGCATCGGCATCGCGCTGTACCCGGACGACGCCGTCGATTTCGACGAGCTGGTGCGCGCCGCCGATGTGGCCATGTACCGCAGCAAGCAGCTGGGGCGCAACCGCAGCAGCTTCTACCACGCCGAGATGGACACCACGCTGCGGGCCCGCCTGGCGCTGGAGCGTGAGCTGGCCGACGCCATCGAACAAGGCCAGCTGCGGGTGCACTACCAGCCCGTGCTCGACCTGCGCAGCGGCAGGATCAGCGGCTGCGAGGCCCTGGTGCGCTGGCAGCATCCCGGCCGCGGGCTGCTGATGCCCGACCACTTCATCGCCGTGGCCGAAGAGACCGGCCTGATCGAAGGCCTGGGCCGCTGGGTGCTGGACACCGCCTGTGCCCAGCTGGCACAGTGGCACGCACGCGGCCACCACGGCCTGCAGGTGGCGGTGAACGTCTCGGCGCTGCAGCTGCGCGACATGACCTTTGCCGACGGCGTGCAGCAGGCCATGGCCCGCCACGGCCTGGGCCGGCAGGTGCTGGTGCTGGAGCTCACCGAGAGCACGCTGCTGGCCGACAGCGATGCCGCGCAGCGCGCGATGGCCGCGCTGCACGTGGCCGGTGTGCAGCTGGCGGTGGACGACTTCGGCACCGGCTATTCGTCGCTCGCGGCGCTGAAGCTGGTGCAGCCCGACCGCCTGAAGATCGACCGCAGCTTCGTGCGCGACCTGCCGGGGCGCGATGCCGATGCAGCCTTGGTCGAGGCCATGTTCGGCATGGCACGTGCGCTGGGCATCGCCGTGGTGGCCGAAGGCGTGGAAACCGCGGCGCAACGCGACTGGCTGGCCGAGCGCGGTGGCCACCTGCAGCAGGGCTGGTTGTTCTCGCGCGCCGTGCCGGCGGCCGACTTCGAGGCCTTGCTGGAGGCGCAGCCGGCGTCAGCCTGAGCGGGTGCCAGAGGCGGCGCGCGTCTGCAGCCTCAAAAGGGCCGCATGCACGGTCTGCTCGCGCACCGCGGCGCGGTCGCCCTCCAGTTGCAGCCGTTCGGCCTGTGCGCCATGCGCATCGGCCCAGGCCAGCCACACCGTGCCCACGGGCTTGCCGGGCACCGCGCCCCCCGGCCCGGCGATGCCGGTGACGGCCACCGCCAGCTGCACCGGCGCCTGGGCCAGCGCGCCCTGCGCCATCGCCAGTGCGACGGGTTCGCTGACGGCGCCGTGGGCGGCGATCAGCGCCGCATCCACCCCGAGCAGGTCCGTCTTGGCCTCGTTGCTGTAGGTCACGAAACCACGCTCGAACCAGTCGCTGGAGCCGGCCACCGCGGTGCAGGCTGCGGCGATCAGCCCGCCGGTGCAGCTCTCCGCCGTGGCCAGGCGCCAGCCGCGCGCGCGCAGTGCGTCGGCCAAGGCCAGGACCGCCGGCTCAAAGGCACTCAATGCCATGCCGACACCCACAGCGCCAACACCACCAGCGTGCAGAACGCGGCCACCAGGTCATCGGCCAGGATGCCAAAACCCTCGCGCCAGCCGATGGGCCGGCCGGGCCGCGGCTTGAAGCGCCGGTCGGCCCAGCCCACCGGGCCGGGCTTGGCGGCGTCGAAGATGCGGAACAGCACGAAGGCCACCGCCTGCGCACCCAGCCCGGCCGGCATCCACAGCCAGAGGATGAGCCAGAAGGCCAGCACCTCGTCCCAGACGATGGCGCCCGGGTCGCCGATGCCCAGGTGCTGCGCAGTGCGTGTGCAAGCCCACCAGCCGACGGCAAAACCGCCGGCCAGCAACAGCGCCCAGCCGACGTCGCCCAGCCAGCGGTCCAGGATCAGGAAACTCGCCCAGGCCCAGAGCGTGCCCACCGTGCCCGGCGCGCGTGGCGCCAGGCCGCTGCCGAAGCCGAGCGCGATCCAGTGCGCCGGGTGGCGGCGGAAGAAGGCGAAGTTCAGCGTGGCGCTGGCCATGGGCGGGTTGGCAGACAAATTGGCAGGCAAGCTCAGGCAAAGTGGTCGAAGCCGCGCAGATCAGCCCGCACGGGCCGGCGGTCTGCGTCGACCACGCGCAGGCCGGGCTGCGACTCGATGAACCCGATGGGCGTGACGGCCACACCCGCCGCTGCGCCGGCCGCACGCACCGCGGCGTCGTGTGCCGGCGGTGCGGTGAACAGCAGCTCGTAGTCGTCGCCGCCGGCCAGCACGCAGGTCTGCTGCCAGGCCGCGCCCTGGCGCGCCAGCACCGCGCTGCGCGGGATCGCGTCGCGGTCCAGCGTGGCGCCGGTGCCCGAGGCTTTCAGCACATGCTGCAGGTCGCCGAGCAGGCCGTCGCTGAGGTCGATGGCGCTGCTGGCCACGCCGCGCAGCGCCTGCCCCAGCACGACGCGGGGCTGGGGTGTTTCCATCGCCACGCGCACGGCGTCGAAGTCCTCACCGGGCAGCGCCAGCGTGCCCCTGAAGGCCTCCAGCGCCAGCCGCGCATCCCCCAGCGTGCCGCTCACCCACAGCCGGTCGCCGGCACGCGCGCCACGGCGCAGCAGGGCCTGGCCCGTGGGCACCTCGCCAAAGACGGTGATGCAGATGTTCAGCGGCCCGGCCGTGGTGTCACCCCCCACCAGCTCGATGCCAGACGCGCTGGCCAGGCGGTGCAGGCCGAGCGCAAAGCCGCGCAGGAAATCGCGGTCCACCCTGGGCAGTGACAGCGCCAGCGTGAAGGCCAGCGGGCGCGCACCGCAGGCGGCGAGGTCCGACAGGTTCACCGCCAGCGCCTTGTGGCCCAGGCGTTCGGGCGCGACGGTGGACAGGAAGTGCCGGCCCTCGACCAGCATGTCGCTGGACACGGCCAGCTGCTGGCCCGCCGCCGGTGCCAGCAGCGCGCAATCGTCACCCACGCCCAGGGCAGCGCGCTGCACCGGCCAGCTGAAGTACTCGGCAATCAGGTCGAACTCACCCATCGCTTGATTATCGGCGGCGCCCCAAGCGCTACAGTCGCGCCATCCACTTCCCAGGAGCCCCCATGGCCACTCGCCCTGCCAAGAACCCCGAACTCGCACAGGCCAAAGCCAGCCTGAACGACGCGGCGCAGCATGTGCGCAACGCGATGCACGACAAGATCGAGGAGGTCAAGGGCGCCGCCGCCGCCGAGCTGGCCAAGGCCAAGGCCGCGGCGCTGAAAAAGAGCGGCGTGGCGCAGGACAAGGTGGAGTCGGTGCTGAAGAAGGCCGAGTCGCGCCTGCAGAAGGTGATCGCCAAGGCCCAGAAGTCGCTGGACAAGGCGGTGCGCCAGGCCAGCAAACACCTGCCGGCCGCGGTGAAGCCCCCCGCCCCGGCCCAGAAGCCGGCCGCGGCGCCAGCGCCGGCCAAGAAGGCGCCGGTGAAGGCCGCACCGGCCAGGAAGGCGGCCACCAAGACCGTGGCCGCGAAGGCACCGGCGGCCAAGAAGCCGGCGGCCAAGAAGACCACGAAGGCCTGAAACTCAGGCCCGGCCCGCCAGCGCGCGCGCCATCGCGTCCAGCAGACGGGCCATGTCCAGCGGCTTGGTCAGGTAGTCGTCGAAGCCGGCAGCTCGGGCCTGTGCCAGGTCCTCGCTCATCGCGTTGGCGCTGACGGCGATGACCGGGATGCCACGCGTGGGTTCATCGGCCCGCAGCGCACGCAGCACCTCGTGGCCGCTCATGCCGGGCAGCTGGATGTCCAGCAGCACCAGATCGGGCTGCAGGCTGCGGGCCAGCGCCAGGCCGGGCTCGGGCAGATCGGCCAGCGTCAGCGCAGTACCCGGGCGGTGGGCCAGCATGCCCTGCATCAGCAGCTGGTTGACGGGGTTGTCTTCGATGTAGAGCACGCGGCAAGGCGCCACGGCCCCGGAGCCCGGCCCTGCCGCGGCGGTGGGCGCTGAGGCCGGCGCTTCCCCCACGCCACCTGCGGGCGCCGGCTGCAAGGTCACCCAGAAGCGGCTGCCGGCGCCCGCTGCGCTGTGCACGCCGATCTGGCCCTGCATCAGGCCGACCAGTGACTTGCTCAACGCCAGGCCGATGCCCGCCCCTTCGATGCCACTGCCGGCGGCGTCCAGGCGCTCGAAGGCGCGGAACAGGCGCTGCTGCTGGGCCTCGTCCAGCCCGGGCCCGTCATCGGCCACCTCGATGAGCACCTGGCCATCGGCGTGCGCGCAGCGCAGGCGCACGGCGCCGCCAGGGCGGTTGTATTTGATGGCGTTGGAGACCAGGTTCAGCAGCACCTGGCGCAACCGCGTGCGGTCGGCCAGGGCCACAGCCGCGCTGGCGGCCGAATGGATGCGCTGCATCTGTACGCCCTGGGCCGTGGCGGTGGGCTGCATCAGGCGCAGGCACTCGTCCATGAGCGCATCCACGTCCACCGGCTCCAGGCTCAGCGGCAGCGTGCCGGCTTCGATGCGCGCCAGGTCCAGCACCTCGTTGATCAGCGCCAGCAGGTGGTGCCCGCCTTGCAGGATCTGGTCCACACGCAGCGCCTGTTCCGGCTGCAGCGGCTCGGTGCGGTCGCGCTGCAGCAGCTGGCCGAAGCCGAGGATGGCGTTCAGCGGCGTGCGCAGCTCGTGCGACATGCGCGAGAGGAACTCCGACTTCGCGCGGTTGGCGCGTTCGGCTTCGTCACGGGCGGCGATCAGCGCCACCTCGGCCTGTTTGCGGGCCGTGATGTTCCAGCCGTAGCTGACATAGCCTTCAAAGTTGCCACTGTCGCCAAAACGCGGGATGCCGTGGTCGGCCACCCAGACCCAGCCGCCGCCCTGCTGCGGCACGCGGAACTCCACCGCCACGCCCCGCCGCTGTGCAAAGGCCTCATCGAAGGCCACGCGGCAGGCGGCGTAGTCGTCGGGGTGCATGCGCGCCGTCCAGCTCTCGGCCAGCGCCTGCGCCAGGGTCTGGCCGCGCAGCTGGAGCCAGGACTGGTTGAACCAGGTCAGCCCACCCTGCGCATCGCTGAGCCAGATCAGCGCCGGCGCGGCATCGGCCATGCTGCGGAAACGCTGCTCGCTCTCGCGCAAGGCGCGCTGCGCGCCCACCTCGGCCGTCACGTCGGTGAAGGTGCGCACCTGGCCGCCATCGGCCGCATGGTGCGTTCGCACCTCGATCACGGTGCCGTCGGCGCGCGTGCGTCGGTAGAAGATCTGGTTGGCCACGCAGGACGTGTTGTCACCGGCCAGGTAGGCCTTCAGGCCCTCACGTTCATCCGTCCCTTCCAGGCGCTCCAGCGCCGGCCCGAAGTGACCGTTCGCCACCTGCCACTGCCCCAGTTCCCGCAACGTCGGGTAACCCTTGAAGAAGGCCTCCGGCACTTCCAGCAAATCCAGTGCACGCTGGTTCCAGGCGTGTATGCGCATGTCCTTGTCGATGCTGACCACGCCTTGCGACAGGCTCTCCAGCGTGGTCTCCAGCACCCGGGACTTCTGCGCCAGCAAGGCGCTGGCACGCTCGACCTCGGCCGCGGCCTGCTTCTGCACCGTGATGTCGCTGAACAGGCCGATCGCGCCGATCTTGCGGCCCTGCGCGTCGTGGATGGGCGTCGCGTTGTTGTAGCAGCTGACCTGCTGCCCGTCGGCGCGGGTGAGCGCGATCTCGTAGCTGCCGGACTGGCCTTGCGCGCGCAGCGCCACCTGGTGCCTGAAGATCGCCTCGTTGCGCGCGTCCACGAACTCCCAGATGGTGCGGCCGAGCAAGGCTTCGCGCGGCAGGCCCAGCATGCGGCACATCGCGCGGTTGGCATCGGTCGTGCGATGTTCGTTGTCGATGAACCAGAAGCCCTCGTCGGTGTTGCGCAGCAGCAGGTCCAGCGTGCGCTGGTTGTCCAACAAGGCCGCGGCCGAGGCCACACGTTCGGTGACGTCCACGCAGACCATCGCAAAGCCACCCTCGGGCAACGGCGTGCGGCGGGTCTCGATGATGCGGCCGTTGGCGCGGGTGCGCTGCGCGATGCTGCGCTGCGGGCGGCCGATGTCGGCCAGGCGCCGCTCGGTCTCGGCCGCCGGGTCGACGGGCCCGTACTCGCCTCGCCGGGCCAGGTGCAGCAGCCAGGCCCGCAAGGGCGTGCCGGGCAGCAGCAGCGCCGGGTCGTCCAGGCCCACCAGCTCCGTCAGGCGGGCGTTCACGGCCAGCAGGCGGTGCTGCGCGTCGAAGATGCAGATGCCCTCGCCCACATGGTCGAACACCCGTTGCAGCAGCGCGTCGGCCCGCTCGCTCTCCAGCCGGCGGTCGGCCTCCGCCAGCTGCGCCACGACCAGCGCACGCCGCGCCTGCTCGGCGCGCCGCGCCACCACATACAGGCAACCACACAGCAGCAGCACCATGCCCAGCGCCACACGGGCGACCTCGGGCATGGGCCCTTCGGCAAGCAGCAGCCGCAGGCCCAGCGGCAGCACCACCAGCGCGGCAAAGCCCAGCGCCGCGGCGAGGTCGAACTGCAGCAGCATCATCCCGGCGATGCCCACCCCGGCCTGGATCAGGATCAGCGTGCTCACGCCGTCGGCGTCACCCGGCACCGGGCCCACCCAGGCCAGCAGCCCCCAAACCGCCCCGTGGGCCAGCGTGACGAGCCGGATCTGCAGCAGCCAGCGGTACGGGTTGGCGGGCTCGCCCGCGCGGCGCCAGGCCCAGGACCAGGCCGCGCGCAGGCCGATCACGGCCGCCAGCAACACGAGCCACAGCACATGCGCCATTTCGCCGTGCCCGAGCACGGCCAGCGCCAGGGCGCCAGCGGCCACGCTGGCCATCATCACGATGCCGGCACGCGCCGCATAGGCCTGCAGCCGCGCGCCCTGCATCGCGGCCCCGGCCCGCACGGCCGGCCCGTCAGGGGGCGGATGCGGGTCGGGCGTCTGGGGCGACTTCGACAACGCCATGGGGCGATTCTGGGCGCTGGGGCCCGCGGGTGGCATCGGAAATTTATGACATGCTGTCGATTTATTTCAACGGGAAAACCTGGCCATGGCCTTGGTCTATTCCACCGACGCGGGCCGCATGTGTCCGCAGTGCCGCCAGCCCCAGGCCCAGTGCCGCTGCGCCGCCAACGCCCGGGCGGCGGCCGTGGGCGACGGCCGGGTGCGGGTGAGCCGCGAGACCCAGCGCCGCGGCGGCAAGACCGTCACGGTGGTGCGCGGCCTGCCACTGGACGCCACCGCGCTGGCCACGCTGGGCAAACGCCTGCGCACCAGCTGCGGCACCGGTGGCACCGCCAAGGACGGTGTGCTGGAACTGCAGGGCGACCATGTCGAGCGGGTGCTCGCCGCGCTGCTGGCCGAAGGATTTGCCGCCAAGCGCGGCGGCGGTTGAACGCAGCCCTGGGGCGCCTAAAACACCGCGTGTTCGCCGCGCTCCAGCGTGGCCTCGCCACGCAGCAGCCGCGCCTGGTAGTCCAGCAGCGTCTCGCGGCCAAAGGCGGGCGTGGCCTCGGCGCTGTAGCGGCCGGTGGCCGGGTCCAGCACCAGCATCGATTCGGTGGCGTAGTAGCGGCCGATGCGCGCCAGTTCGGCCTTGGCGCGCAGTGGCGGCAGCACCCGGCCGGCCGCGCCCAGCAGCGCCACGATGCCGTCCAGCAGCGCCACCGGCACCTGCTTGAAACGTGGCGGCCGGCCCAGCAGCGCAAACAGGTGCTCGCCCTGCTCGCGCGGGGTCAGCGCCGGGCCTGGGCCGCCGATGGGCAGCACGCGGTTCCAGCGCGCCGGGTCGTCCAGGCAACCGGCGAGGTAGGCGGCCAGGTCGGCATCGCTGATGGGTTTGCAGGCCGTCAGGCGGCCATCGCCGAAGACCAGATAGGGTTTGCCCTGCTGCACACGCGCGACCTGGCCCGAGAGCGACTTGAAGAAGGCCGTGGGCCGCACGATGCTGTGCCGCAGGCCCGAACCCGCCAGCGCCTGCTCGAAGGCCTGCTTGGCCTGCTGGAAGGCCAGCAGCGGCTTCTGCACGCAAATGGCCGACAGCTGCACCCACTGTGTCACCCCCGCCTGCTGCGCCGCGGCCAGCGCGTGCAGGTGGGCCTGGTGGTCGATGGCCCAGGCATCTGACGGCTCGCCGGTGCGCGAGGCCAGGCACGAGACCACGGCGTCGAAACGCTCGCCCGCGAAGCCATCGCGGGACAGGGACAGCGGCTCGCCCACCTCGGCCAGACGCACCGTGGCACCGGGCAGGTGGGGCACGGCACGGCCCGGCCGCGGCCGCAGCACACACACCAGGTCGTGGCCCTGCTGCACCAGCGCCTGCGCCGTGGCGCGGCCGATGGTGCCGGTGGCACCCAGCAGCAACACACGACGCGGGGTGGTGGCGCCGGGTGTCACCGCCGCTCCAGCGCGGCGGGCCCGATGAAACTGGCCATGCGGGCCACATCGCGCTCGAAGGCGGCGACGGTGAAGTCGGACACCGGCGCGTTCAGCAGCACGGTGCGCGCCACCTCGGTGCTTTGCGCAAAGCCGCGGGCCAGCTCCGCCCGGGCCTCGACCGGCATCTGGCGCAGCAGCGCCGTCATCAGCGCGTCCAGCGCCACCAGATTGCCTTTCAACTCGCAGATCTTCTCGGTCGCATCCTGCAGGTTTTTCATGGCGGGCCCGTGTGGAGGTGGCACAGCATGCCATTCATCGGCCTCCGCGCGGGCCGACAATGACCCCATGAACCGACTGCCCGACGAACGCCAGCGCCTGTACCCGCGCCAAACGCCCGACGCCGAGCCCGCGGCCCTGGTGCTCGGCGTGTCCGGCCCCGGCGCCTGGCAGGCGCTGGCCGCGGTCTGGAAAGGTGTGCAGGCGGACCTCGGCCTGCCGGCGCCCGGCATCGCCGTCAACGGGCGCGACGGCCTGCAGCTGTGGTTCTCGCTGCAGCAGCCCGTGCGCCACGCGCAGGGCCAGGCCTTCCTGGACGGCCTGCGCCGGCGTTACCTGGCCGCGCTGCCCGCGTCGCGCATCGGCACTTCAGCAACGTCCGTGCCGGCGCTGCAGCCCGACACCGGCGTGTGGTCGGCCTTCATCGCACCCGACCTGGCGCCGGTGTTCGAAGACACGCCCTGGCTGGATTCCCCGCCCGGCGACGACGGCCAGGCCAGCCTGCTGGCGCGGCTGCAGCCCACGCCGGCGGCAGCCTTCGAGGCCGCGCTGGCGGCGCTGCTGGACACCCCTGCGGCGCCCGCCCCGGCGCTGCCGGCAGCGCCCCCCGCGACCACCCAGCACACCACGCCCGCCGAAGTGGCACAGGCGTTCCTGCTTGGCGTGATGAACGACACCAGCGCGCCGCTGGCGCTGCGCATCGAGGCCGCCAAGGCCCTGCTGTTGCCAGCGCGGCCCGCAGGGTGATGCCGGCTCGCCGACACTGGTCGCCCACGAGGAGACCACCATGCCGCCACGCCTGACCGCCCAGGACTTCGACGCCGAGCTGCTGATCCTGTTCGACGCCTACGTGCACGGTGCGGTGGACCGGCGCGGCTTCCTCGACCAGGCCCAGCGTTTTGCCAAGGGTGGCGCCACGGCGGTGGGCCTGCTCGCAGCCCTGAGCCCCAACTTCGCGCTCGGCCAGCAGGTGCGTCCCGACGATGCGCGGCTGAAGACCGAGTGGATCACCGTGCCCTCGCCCAGCGGCTCGGGCAGCATCCGCAACTACCTCGTACGGCCCGCAGCCGCCGGCAGCACGCGGCTGCCGACGGTGCTGGTGATCCACGAGAACCGCGGACTGAATCCGCACATCGAGGACATCACGCGCCGCCTGGCGCTGGACGGCTTCATGGCGCTGGCGCCCGATGCGTTGACACCCTTGGGCGGCTACCACGGCGACGAGGACAAGGCCCGCACCGCCTTTGCGACCCTGGACCAGGCCAAGACGCGCCAGGACTTCCTGGCCGCCATCGCCTGGCTGCGCGCACGGCCCGATGGCAACGGCAAGCTCGGCGCGGTGGGCTTCTGCTACGGCGGTGGCATCGTGCACTGGCTGGCCACCCAGCTGCCCGACCTGGCCGCCGGTGTGCCCTTCTACGGCAACAGCCCGGCACCGGAGCAGGCGGCGCTGGTGAAGGCCCCGCTGCTGGTGCAGCTGGCCGCGGTGGACGAACGCATCAACGCCGCCTGGCCGGCCTACGAGGCCGCGCTGAAGGCCGCCGGCGCCCGCGTGCAGATGCACCAGTACCCGGGCACGCAGCACGGCTTCAACAACGACACCACGCCGCGTTACGACGCCGCAGCGGCGGCCCTGGCCTGGGAGCGCACGATCAGCTTCTTCCGCCAGCACCTGGCCTGATCACGACGCCATCACCACCCCGGCGCCGAAGCTGCCCACCACCGGCGCCACACCGCCGGCGCGTGCGCGGATGGCGCAGTACTTCAGCTCCGGGATCTTGGCCACCGGGTCCAGCGCCGGGTTGGTGAGGCGGTTCACCGCCGCTTCGTACCAGCAGAAGGCCACGAACACCACGCCCTCGGGTGTGCCCTCGTCGGCACGGGCGTACAGGCTGACGGCACCGCGCCGGCTCTCCAGCGTCAACACCGTGCCCGGCAGCACGCCCAGCGCCTGCAGCGTCAGCGGGTGCAGCAGGGCCACCGGGTCGGGCTCCAGCGCGTCCAGCACCGCCGAGCGGCGGGTCATGCTGCCGGTGTGCCAATGCTCCAGCTGCCGGCCGGTGATCAGCACCAGCGGGTAATCGGCATCGGGGCGCTCGTCCGCCGGCACGATGTCGGCCGGCACAAAACGCCCGCGCCCGCTGGTGGTGGGGAAGTGCTCGGTGAACACCACCGGGTGGCCGGCGTCGCCCTCGGCCTCGCAGGGGTAGGTCACGCTGTCTTCCGCCATCAGCCGGTCCCAGGTGATGCCGGCGATGCTGGGCATCAGGTGGCGCATCTCGTCGAAGACACGGCCGGCAGCAGCGTCGCAATCGGTGGGCGTGGCGCCGTAGTGCGACCAGTCCAGCCCCAGCTGCTGCGCCAGCGCGACCAGGCACCACAGGTCCTGCCGCGCCTGGCCCGGCATCTGAATGGCCCGCCGGCCCATCTGCACCGTGCGGTCGGTGTTGGTGAAGCTGCCGGTCTTCTCGGGGAAAGCGCTCGCCGGCAGCACCACGTCGGCCAGCACCGCGGTTTCGGTCAGGAAGATGTCCTGCACCACCAGCATCTCCAGGCTGGCCAGCGCGTGGCGCGCGTGCCGGGTGTCGGGGTCGCTCATCGCCGGGTTCTCGCCCATGATGAACATGCCGCGCAGCACCCCGGCGTCGATGGCCCCGAGCACCTCCACCACGGTGAGGCCGGGTTGTGCGTCCAGTGTTTCAGCCGGCACACCCCAGCCGGCGGCAAAACGTGCGCGCACCTGCGGGTCCGTCACGCGCTGGTAGTCGGGGAACATCATCGGGATCAGGCCGGCATCGGACGCGCCCTGCACGTTGTTCTGCCCGCGCAGCGGGTGCAGCCCGGTGCCGGGGCGGCCGATCTGGCCCGTCAGCAGCGCCAGCGCGATCAGGCAGCGCGCGTTGTCGGTGCCGTGCACATGCTGGCTCACGCCCATGCCCCAGAGGATCATGGCCGCGTTGCTCTGCGCGTAGGCGCGCGCAACCTCCCGGATGGTCGCCGCAGCGATGCCGACCACCGGCGCCATCAGCTCGGGGCTGAAACCGCGCAGGTTCTGCACCAGGGCCGTGTACCCCTCGGTGCGCGCGGCGATGAAGGCCGGCGCGGTGAGGCCTTCTTCGACGATGGTGAACATCATCGCGTTCAGCAGCGCCACGTCGCTGTCCGGCCGGAAGGCCAGGTGGCGCCAGGCGTGGCGCGCCAGCTCGCTGCGGCGCGGGTCCAGCACCACCAGCTTCGTGCCCTGGCGCACCGCGTTCTTGATCCAGGTGGCGGCCACGGGATGGTTGACCACCGGGTTGGCGCCGATCACGATCACCAGCTCCGCCTGCGCCACGTCGCGCACCGGGTTGCTGACAGCCCCGGAGCCTATGCCCTCCAGCAGCGCCGCGACGCTGGACGCGTGGCACAGCCGGGTGCAGTGGTCGACGTTGTTGCTGCCAAAACCCAGCCGCACCAGCTTCTGGAACAGGTAGGCCTCTTCGTTGCTGCCCTTGGCCGAGCCAAAACCGGCCAGCGCACGCGGGCCGTGCTCGTCGCGCAGGTTCTTCAGCGTGCCACCGGCCAGCGCCAGCGCTTCTTCCCAGGTGGCCTCGCGGAACGACGCGCGGGCGCTCGCGGGGTCGGTGGCAGCGGCCGGGTCCTTGGGCGCGTCGGCGCGGCGGATCAGCGGCACCGTCAGGCGTTGCGGGTGGCGCGCGTAGTCGAAGCCGTAGCGGCCCTTCACGCACAGCCGGCCCTGGTTGGCCGGGCCGTCGCGGCCTTCCACGTGCAGGATGCGGTCGTCCTTGACGTGGTAGGTCAGCTGGCAGCCGACGCCGCAGTACGGGCAGACGGAATCCACGGTCTTGTCGGGCACCACCAGCGCGGCTTCGCGCGCCGGGCTCAGGGCACCGGTGGGACAGGCCTGCACACATTCGCCGCAGGCCACGCAGGTGGACGCGCCCATCGCATCGCCGAGGTCGAAGCTGATCTGCGCGTGGCCACCGCGGAAGGACAGACCGATCACGTCGTTGGCCTGTGACTCGCGGCAGGCACGCACGCAGCGCGTGCACTGGATGCAGGCGCCCAGGTGCACGGCGATCGCGGGGTGCGAGAGGTCGGGCTCAATGGCCTCTCGTGCGCCAAAACGTGGTTTGCCCAGGCCGAGCCGTTGCGACCAATCGTCCACCTCGTTGTGGCGGGTGAAGGTGGTCTCGGGCAGGTCGGCCTGCAGCAGCTCCAGCACCATCTTCTGCGCGTGGCGGGCGCGTTCGCTGGCGGTCTGCACCACCATGCCGGCCACCGGCTGGCGGCAGCAGGACGCCGCCAGCGGGCGCTCGCCCTGCACCTCCACCACACAGGCGCGGCAGTTGCCGGCCGGGGCCAGGCCGTCGGTGTAGCAGAGGTGCGGGATGGCCACCCCTTCGCGGCGGGCCACATCCAGCAGCGTCTCGCCCGGCTGCGCGCTGACGCTGCGCTCATCCAAACTGAACTGGATGCTCATGCCAGCTCCTGCGGGAAGTAGCGCATCACACAATCCGGCGCGTTGGGTGCGGCCTGGCCCAGGCCACAGATGGACGCGTCGCGCATCACCTGCGACAGGTCGGCCAGCAACGCGCGGTCCCACACCGGCGCGTCCATCAGCGCCACCGCCTTGGCCGTGCCGGCGCGGCAGGGTGTGCACTGGCCGCAGGACTCGTGCGCCATGAAACGCATCACGTTGCGCGCCGCGTCCACGGCGCGGTCCTGCTGCGAGAGCACGATCACCGCGGCCGAGCCGATGAAGCAGCCGTGCGGCTGCAGTGTGTCGAAGTCCAGCGGCACATCGGCCAGCGCCGCCGGCAGGATGCCGCCCGAAGCGCCCCCCGGCAGGTAGGCGTAGAGCTGGTGGCCTTCGGCCATGCCGCCGCAATGTTCGGCGATCAACTGCTTCAGCGTGATGCCGGCCGGTGCGAGCTTGACGCCCGGTTCTTTCACCCGCCCGCTGACAGAGAACCGTCGCAGCCCGTGGCGGCCGTTCAGGCCCTGCGCCGCGAATGCCGCACCGCCTTGTTCCACCAGCTCCCGCACCCAGTACAGCGTCTCGAAGTTGTGTTCCAACGTTGGCCGGCCGAACAGGCCCACTTCGGCCACGAAGGGCGGGCGCAGCCGCGGCAGGCCCCGTTGGCCTTCGATGGATTCGATCATCGCCGACTCTTCACCGCAGACATACGCCCCCGCGCCGCGGCGCAGGTCCATCGTCGGCAGCGGGCCCAGGTTCGCCGCCTGCAAGCGCGCGATCTCCTGCTGCAGCATCGTGCGGCAGCCGTGGTACTCGTCGCGCAGGTAGATCCACACGCCCTGAATGCCCACGGCCCAGGCCGCGATCAGCAGGCCTTCCAGGAAACGGTGCGGGTCGCGCTCCAGGCACCAGCGGTCCTTGAAGGTACCGGGCTCGCCTTCGTCGATGTTCACCGCCATCAGCCGCGGCGCCGGCATGCCGCGCACGATGCGCCACTTGCGGCCCGCCGGGAAGCCGGCCCCGCCCAGGCCGCGCAGGCCGGCGTGTTCCAGCTCGGCGATCACGCTGTCTGCATCGCGGCGGCCGGCAAGACAGTCCAGCCACAGGCCGTAGCCGCCTTGGGCGACGTAGGCCTCGAAGCCGATGTGGTCGGTGACGCTGTCTTCACGCCGGCCTTGTTGCACCGCCTGCTGCACGGCCTCGACCGTCGCCTGGGTCACCGGGTGCTGGTGCACCACGGCCACCGGCGCTGTTTCGCAGCGGCCCACGCAGGGCGCAGGGATCACACGCACGGTGGCACCCAGGATCTGCGGCAGGCGTTCGAGCAGGTCCTGCGCACCGGCCATCTCGCAAGACAGACCGTCGCAGACCCGCACCGTCACAGCCGGTGCGGCGGGCAGCCGGCCGTCAGCATCCTCTTTGACGATGTGGAAGTGGTGATAAAAACTCGCGACCTCGAAGACCTCGGCCATCGACAGCCTGAACCACTCGGCCAGCGCCACCAGGTGCGGCGCGGGCAGCTGGCCCAGGCGGTCGTTCAGCACATGCAGGGCTTCGATCAGCCGGTCGCGCGGCCAGGCGGCGGGGCCCAGCCAGGCGCTGATGTCGGCACGGGCGGCAGGGTCCACCGCGCGGCCCTTGGGCTGGCGGCGTTTGCGCTGGCGGTCCGGGTCGACCACCGGCTGGATCGTGATGGTGCGCGCGTTCGTCATGCCCTGCCCACCCTCAAGTCCGCCGGTGCGAACTGACGATGCGCACCGTGGTGGTGGCCAGGTGCACCTCGCGCAGGAAGTAGGCCAACCCCGTCACCAGCGCCAGCGTGGAGCCCATGAACAACATGCCCACCAGCCAGCGCAGCGGCACGTCCAGGAACACCTCCAGGAACAGCGACGCGATGACCATGCACACCAGCAGCGCGGCAAAGGTGCAGGCGGTGATGGCGGCACTGGCCAGGTAACGCCGGCGCTCCAGCGCCTGCAGTTCCTGCGCGATGTGCGCCGGCAGCGGCGCGGCGGCACCCTGGGCTTCGGTGAGACCGCGGCCGCGGTCGATGATGCGGGCCAGGCGCCCGGCCATCACGTTGAGGATGCCGGCGATGCCGGTGAGCAGAAACGCAGGGCCCAGCGCCAGCTGGATGGCCTGGGGCACATCGTTGATGTTGAGGATGGGACCGGCCACTGCAGCTGCCTTGCATCGGAGATGCGGGCATCCTAACCGCGCATCAGAAGTTCTCGTGGTGCCCGGCGTCGCCCGGCTTCCAGTACGCCGAGGCACGGATGCGCTCCTTCGGCAGGCCGTGCGTGCCCACCAGCACGGCGCGCACGGCGGCGGTGACACTGGCTTCACCGGCGGCCCAGGCGTAGCCCTCGCCCGGTGGCAATGCCAGCGCCTGCACGGCCCCGGGCAGGTCGGACGTGACCCATTGCAGATCGACGTGGGCACGGCTGGGCAACACACGCTGTTCGGCCGCATCGGCCAGCACCCGCACGGTGGCGGAGCTCCCGGCGGGCAGTTCCTCCAACCGGCGCGCGATGGCCGGCAGCGCACTGAGGTCGCCCACCAGCAGGTGCCAGTCGAAGTCCAGCGGCACGACGAAGGAGCCGCGTGGCCCGCCAATCTGCACCTTCTGCCCCGGCGCAGCCTGCGCCGCCCAGCTGGCGGCCGGGCCGTGGCCGTGCAGGGCAAATTCGATGTCCAGTTCATCGCCACTGAAACGACGGGGGGTGTAGTCGCGCATCACCGGCGGCTCGCCCGGCAGGATGAGCTTGACGTGGTCGTCGAAGGACAGGCTGATGAAATCGTGCAGGTCGGGGCTGGTGAAGGTGACGCGCAGCAGGTGCGGGCTCAGCCGCTCGGTGCGGCGCACGGTGAGCATGCGCCGCTTGAGTTCGTGGCGCACACGTTGCACGGCGCGGAGTGGGGTGTCGGTGGTTGGGTTCAAAGGCGGGTGACTTGGTTGATAATGTCCACCATGATGCCGAACACTGTAGACAAAGTCAACCAACAAGACGCAGAACCCGGCGCGCTCGACCTGATGCACACGCTGATGCACCAGATCAAGCGCCGCATGCAGCAGGCCACGCAGGCGGCCAGCGAAGCCGAGGGCATCGCGCTGGCGCCGATGGAGGCGCGCACACTGGGTTTCTACGCGCGCCACTCTGGCGCCACGGCGCAGGACCTGGTGGACCACGCCGGGCGCGACAAGGCGCAGGTGGCACGGCTGGTGAAGAGCCTCGTCGAACGTGGCCTGCTGGCCACGGCCACCGACCCGCAGGACCGGCGGCGCCAGACGCTGCAGCTCACAACTGCGGGCAAACGCTTCGAGCGGCGCATGGCGGTGGCGCGGCAGCAGGTTGAACAGGCCGTGATGGCGGGGGTGTCGGTGGAAGAGGCCGAGGTGCTGCGGCGGTGTCTGGGGCAGATGGTGGCGGAATTGGATCCGCCGCCTCAGCATCCTCTGCGGCCCGGCCGATGATCGTCAGTCGTACTCGAACCGCAGGCTGCGAGCCGGGCCGTGCCACCCGAGGCGGCATTGGTTCAAAACATCCCGGCCCAGGAGTCCGTCGAATGGCTGGTTGATGAAAGGCTGGCCGCCAATCAGGAGCTCAAAACGTCGCGAGTTGACCGTTGCCAAACCTCCCACAACCAGACTCACCTCGTAGGCAGGAAACTCGACCGGGACACCTTTGCTCTGCACAGTGTGCACCTCCTCCCAACTCCGCGGATCGAGTCCGAGAGAGCGCATGTGCATCTCGTCGATCCAGGAGCAACTGGCACCCGTATCGACCAGGAAGGTCAGTGGGAGAGGCGCCGGCGGAACCCTGCGATGCAACTGGAGCACACGTCGGCGCGGTTCGCTAATGCCGATATGGACTTCTACAACAGCGCCCGCAGCGGAAATGGCAAGGTCGAAGCCCCTCACTCGGCGAAGCCGCGCATGAAATGGGTGACATGCGCCCTGTCGGTGATCTGCTTGACAAAAAAAGGCTCTAGGCCGAAATGCTCGTATCCCCAGCCGAGGGCCGCTTCGTAACTTGGGAATGTCAAGGCATTGACCACATCGCCCCGAATCAAGGCGTACTGACCGTCATGTTGTTCCAGCAACTTCGGGAGCGCGGCCTCGAATGCTTGGATCTCTGTCCGGAACGCCAACATCACCGCCTCCTTCCTGATCAAAATCAACTTGTCCACAGATTCTTGGGACTTATCAACAAACTTATCCACAGTTGTGTTTCAGAGCCGTTTTATACCGAATCCATGATCAAAAGCAAGTGCCTTTACCTCAGTGAATAAGACCTGTTGGAAGTCACATTTAAAGTAAAACATCAAAAGCAAGGTGGAAGATCCTTCCGCTGAAGGCGTCAGCTTGACGTCGGAATTGTCAGCCCCCGCAGCTCCGCCCGGATCACCACCCCCAGCCCCGCCAGCACCGCTGCCAGCCCCACCAGCGCCCACAGGCCCGGGCGCTCGCCGACCACCACCACCGCCAGCGCAAACGCCGTCACCGGCTCGGCCAACGCCAGCGCCACCGCGGTGGCGCCGCTGATGTGGCGCAGCGCGTGGCTGAAGAGCAGGTAGGCCACGCCGGTGCTCATCACGCCCAGCCAGGCGACGATGGCCAGGTCGCTGGCCTGCAGCAGCGGGCTGCCGGCCAGTGCCCACGCCACCGGCAGCGCCAACACCGCAGCGAGCGCAAACACGGCGCCGGTGACGGCGCCGGCCGAGGCACCCGCCACCAGGCCCTGGTTGACCAGCGCGTAGACGGCGTAAGACAGCCCGGTCAGCAGGCACAGCCCCACACCCAGCGGCGTCAAGGGCAAGGCACCGCTGCCACCCAAGACCATCAGGGCCCCGCCGCCCACGGCCAGCACGGTGCCAGCCCACCAGGCGGCACTGGGCGGGCGGCGGTGCATCAGCGCCTGCAGCATGCCGGCCCAGACCGGCCCGCTGCCAATGGCGATGGCCGTGCCCACGGCCACGCCGCTGGCGCGCACACCGGCAAAAAATGCCAGGTTGTAGACACTCATGCACACCGCCGCCAGCATGATGCCGCGCCAGGGCAGGCCGGCGAGTGCAGCCGGCACCAGCGCACGGCGCTCGGTGGCCAGCAGCCAGGCCACGAAAAAGAGCCCCGAAGCCAGCAGCCGCAAGGCCCCCACCCAGTAGGACGACAGCTGGGCCGGGGCCAGGCTCTGCGCGGTGCCAGTGGTGCCCCAGAGCAGCGCGGCGCCCAGCACCAGGGCCACGCCACGCAGCGGAGAGATCGAAGAAGACATGCCCTGATGCTGCCCGGGTGGCGGCGGGCTGTTGTCGAGCGGCTCTTGTGGTTCAGCCGCCGCGCAAGGCACGTGCGCCCAGCCCGCGCTCGCGCCGCAGCGCAAACGCCAGCGCACTGGCACTGGCATAACCCACCTGCAGCGCCGTGGTCTCCAGCGACAGGCCGGCGCGCAGCAGCGCCTGGGCGGCGTCCAGCCGCTGCGCACGCAACCAGGCCTGCGGGGCCAGACCGGTCAGCGCCAGCCAGCGGGCATGGAACTGTGGCACGGACAAGGCATACAGCGCGGCCATGCGCGCGTTGGGCCAGGGCTGGTGCAGCGCGCCGGCCAGGGCCGCCACCAGCGTGTCCAACCCCAAGCGGCGACGCTGCAGCACCCGGGGTGCCTGCCCGGCCCACCGGAGCAGATCCGCGCTGCCGCGGTCGGGCGACCAGCCGGCCGGCAGCGCAAAACCGCGCACCCGGTCCAGACCGGGTGCGGCCGGGGCATCGATCACCCAGACCTGGGCCCCGCGCGGCGCCGTGAAGGCATGCAGCGCACCGGGTGGCACCACCAGGCCGCAGCTGGCATCCACCCGCGCAGCGCGGCCGGCGACCTCCAGCTCCAGGCTGCCGTGCACGCCGAACAGCACCTGGGCATGTTCGTGCCGGTGCGCGGCGTGTTCGCCCAGGTAACGGCGCAAGGAGCCCACAGGGAACGGCGGCAAATGCATGGCCACGACTCTACGCCCTCACGCGCAGCCCAGGCCCTGCCCTGGACGGGCGCCGGCCACGGCGATCGCGAACGGGCTCAGGCCCAGGCCAGCCGCGGGTGG
This sequence comes from uncultured Rubrivivax sp., assembly GCA_964442175.1. Lineage (GTDB taxonomy): Bacteria > Pseudomonadota > Gammaproteobacteria > Burkholderiales > Burkholderiaceae_C > Rubrivivax. The sequence goes on along the minus strand of CAYTWU010000010.1, from coordinate 4,140 downwards.
CCCTGCGGCGCGGCGCGGGTGGCACTGAACTCGGCGTCACCGCCCAAGGTGCCGACGACGGCAGCGGCGGCGCTGTCGAAGCGGTGGCGCTGGCCGGGCCCGAGTTCGATGTCCTCGGGCTGCCCGTCCACCGTCACCCACAAGGTGCCGCGCGTGACACGCAGGCACAGGCCCTGGGGGCGTTGCAGGGTCAGGAACTGGGCGCGACGCAGTGCGAGCGTGAGGGTCTGGCCGGGTTCGGGCATGGCAGTCTCCCGCCCCGGGTCGTGGCATGCATGGGAGGAATCCTTGCACAGTGCCGGCGGGGCATGGCAACATGATCGGCGCTGGCCCGCCGGTCTTCAAACGATGATTTGGCAAGTCTGGCATTCCACCAGCGCATGCAAAACCCATGTCGACCCGGCTGCCGCCACCCGATCTGCTGATCACCTTCGAGGCTGCGGCACGCCACCTGTCGTTCACCAAGGCCGCAGCCGAGCGCTTCGTCACGCAATCGGCCGTGAGCCGGCAGATCGCGCAGCTCGAAGCCCAGCTCGGCGTGCAGCTGTTCCAGCGCCGCCACCGCGCGCTGCAGCTCACCGACGACGGTGTGTTGCTGGCCGAGGCGGTGCGCCAGTCGCTCACGCTGCTGCACGCCGCGGTGGACCGCATCCGTGTGCAGACGCGGCGCGAGGTGCTGTCCTTGACCACCACGCCCGGCCTGGCCTCGTTGTGGCTGATCCCGCGGCTGGCTGACTTCCTGGCGGCGCACCCGGGCATCGACGTGCGCATCGACGCCACGCTGGAGCTGCGCCAGCTCGGCAGCGACGGCATCCACCTGGCGATCCGCTACGCCGCCGTGGGCACCGCCGACGGCGACGCGCTGTTCGACGAAACCCTGCAGCCCGTCTGTGCCCCGGCCCTGCTGCGCGACCCTCAGCGCCCGCTGCGGCTGCCGGCCGACCTGCGCCAGCACACCCTGCTCAAGATCGCGGCGCCGCTGGGCGCCAAGCAGATGCCCAACGAGTGGCAATCCTGGCTGACGGCGGTGGGCGCGGCCGATGTCGAGCCGGCCGCGCTGCTGACCTTCAACGCCTACGACGCTGCGGTGTCGGCGGCGGTGGCCGGCCAGGGTGTGCTGCTGGGGCGCCGGCCCCTGGTGGATGCGCTGCTGGCGCGCGACGACCTGGTGACACCGTTTCCCGAGGGCCTGGTGTCGGCGCGTGGCTATTTTGTGGTCGCCGAAGAACGTGCAGCACGGCGCCCGGCGGTGCAGGCCCTGCGCAGCTGGCTGCTGGCGCAGAGCCGGGTCATGCCGCCCCCAGGGGAACCGCCGTCAGCGCCTGCAGCGCCGCCAGTTCCAGCCCCGGGCACATCGCCCGCACGACGGCCTGGCCGTCGTTCAGCGCGATGACGGCCAGCTCGGTGTAGACCCGGCTCACGCAGCCCAGCCCGGTGAGCGGGTAGGTGCAGGCGGGCACCAGCTTGCTCTCGCCGGCCTTGCTGCGGTGTTCCATCATCACCCAGGTATGCTTGGCGCCGATGGCCAGGTCCATCGCACCGCCCACCGCCGGGATGGCGTCGGGCGCGCCGGTGTGCCAGTTGGCCAGGTCGCCCTGGATCGACACCTGGAAGGCGCCGAGCACACAGACGTCCAGGTGGCCACCGCGCATCATCGCGAAGCTGTCGGCGTGGTGGAAGAAGCTGCCGCCGGGCTTCAGCGTCACCGGCTGTTTGCCGGCGTTGATGAGGTCGTAGTCCTCGTCGCCCGCCGCCGGCGCCGGGCCCATGCCGATGACGCCGTTTTCGCTGTGCAGGACCAGCTCGCGGCCGGCCGGGATGTGGTTGGCCACCAGCGTGGGCAGGCCGATGCCGAGGTTGACGATGGCGCCGTCGAACAGGTCCTGCGCGACGAGCTGGGCAATCTGGTCGCGGCTCCACGGGGTATGGCTCATGTCAGGCGGCTTTCGAGAAACCGGCGCCCTGCGTGGCCCGCCGCGGCACACACACCACCCGCTGGACGAAGATGCCGGGTGTCACCACGGCCTCCGGGTCCAGCGTGCCCAGTTCGACCAGCTCGTGCACGCTGGCGATGGTGGTCTTGGCGGCCATGGCCATGATGGGGCCGAAGTTGCGCGCCGTCATGCGGTACGTCAGGTTGCCCCAGCGGTCACCCCGTTCGGCCTTGATCAATGCGATGTGTGCGTGCAGCGCGGTTTCGAAGACCTGCATGCGGCCATCCAGTTCACGCACTTCCTTCCCCTCGGCGAGGGCCGTGCCGTAGCCGGTGGGCGTGAAGAAGCCGCCGATGCCAGCACCGGCGGCGCGGATGCGTTCGGCCAGGTTGCCCTGGGGCACGAGTTCCAGTTCCAGCCGGCCGGCGCGGTAGGCGCGGTCGAAGTGCCAGGAGTCCACCTGGCGCGGAAAACTGCAGATGACCTTGCGCACACGCCCGGCGGCGATCAGCGCGGCCAGGCCGGTGTCGCCGTTGCCGGCGTTGTTGTTGACGACGGTGAGCTCTTTCGCACCCTGGTCCAGCAGCGCCTCGATCAGCTCGTCGGGCAGGCCGGCGGTGCCGAAGCCGCCGATCATCACGGTGGCGCCGTCGGGCACGTCGGCCAGCGCTTCAGCGGGGTTGGCGACGGTCTTGTCGATCATGGGTTCAGCTCCGTCAAGGGCCCGAGGCCGCAACGCCAGGGGCGGATGTCGATCTGGCCGTAGACGCCCGCGGCCACATAGGGATCACCGTCGACGAAGTCGCGCACGGCCGCCAGCGTGTCCGCCTGCACCACCAGCAGCGTGCCGTTCATGTCGCCGCTGGCGTCGTCCAGCGTCACGCCGGCCTGCACCACCCGCACCGCGTGCGGGCCGGGGTCGCGCAAGCGGGCGCGGTGGGCCTCCCGCACCCGCTGACGCTCGGCCAGCATGCCAGGGCGGTCGGTGGCCCAGACGGCGTACAACATGCTCAGGCTTCGGGCGCCAGCACGAAGCGGTGCTGCAGCGTCGAGTAGGGCCGGTCCAGCAGCGGACCCTTCTCGTGGTGCACAAAGGTGGCCATCAGCGACGACCGCACGCCGAACACCACGTCGGAATCCAGGTAGGGGTCGGGGTCGCGAAACAGGTGCGTGATCAGCGTCTGGAAGCCGGGCGCACGGACCATGAAATGCACATGCGCCGGACGCCAGGGGTGGCGCCCGCTGGCCACCAGCAGGCAGCCCACCGGACCGTCGGTGGGCACCGGGTAGGCCGTGGGCACGACGCTGCGAAAGTGTGTGCGCCCCTGCGCATCGGTGCGCAGCACACCGCGCGCGCGGCGCGTGTCGCCGAGTTCAGGCCGTTGCACGTCGTACAGCCCCTCTTCGTCGGCCTGCCAGACATCGACCTCGGCGTCGGCCACCGGCCGACCTTGCAAGTCCACCACCTGCAGCTCGACGAACAAGGGCTCGCCGGGTGCGCCGTCGGCCAGGTCGCTGCCGGCGGCCACCTGCGGTGCGTCGTCCACGTGGAAGGGGCCGAACACCGTGGCCTCGGTGGCGCCGGGCGGGCGGGCCTGGTTCAGCGCCACGGTCAGCATCGAGACGCCCAGCGTGTCGGACAGCAGGATGAACTCCTGCCGCCTGGCATCGCACATCTGGCCGGTGGCGGTGAGGAAGCGGATGCCCTCCATCCACTCGGCTTCAGTCAGCTGCACCTCCCGCACGAAGTCGTGCAGGTGCGTGACGAGCGAGCCCAGCACCGTCTTCAGCCGCGGGTTGTCGCAGGCCTCAAAACGCGCCAGCACCGCTTCGGTGATGTTGTGTTGATCGATGTTGCGCATGTCATTCCTTGGTGATCAGCAGGTGCCGGCGCGTGGGGAACGGCACCAGGCCCCAGCGCTGCTGCACCCAGCCCGCCAGGCCCTGCTTGAAGTTGATCGTGACCACGATGGCGAGCAGGCCCAGGCCCAGCAGGTACCAGCTGCCGTAGTCGCTGAACCACTTGTTCAGCGCCCAGAAGATCAGCGCGCCGACGATGGGGCCCTCGATGCGGCCGATGCCACCGATGATCACCATGAAGATCGCAAACGCCGTCCAGTTCACGCTGAAGGCGGCGTCGGGGCTGATGCGCAGGTTGCCCACGAAGTACAGCGCGCCGGCCAGACCGGTTCCGAAGGCCGCGACC
>CAYTWU010000009.1:0-31196 GCA_964442175.1 uncultured Rubrivivax sp. | reverse complement strand
TCAGCCGCCTGATCGGCGCGCCCCCGGGCTACGTGGGCTACGACGAAGGTGGCACGCTCACCGAGGCCGTGCGCCGCAAGCCCTACAGCGTGCTGCTGTTGGACGAGGTGGAAAAGGCCCACCCGGACGTGTTCAACGTGCTGCTGCAGGTGCTGGACGATGGCCGCCTGACCGACGGCCAGGGCCGCACCGTGGACTTCAAGAACACCGTGATCGTGATGACCAGCAACCTGGGCTCGCAGCTGATCATGCAGATGGCCGGCGAACCGGCGGACGACATCAAGGCCGCCGTCTGGGGTGAGGTGAAACAACATTTCCGGCCCGAGTTCCTGAACCGCATCGACGAAACCGTGGTCTTCCACGCGCTGGACCGCAGCCACATCGAGAACATCGCCCGCATCCAGCTGCGCCAGCTCGAAGGCCGGCTGGCCAAGCTGGAGATGAAGCTCGAGGTGTCGCCGGCGGCGCTGACCGAGCTGGCCAAGGTCGGCTTCGACCCGGTGTTCGGTGCGCGGCCGCTGAAGCGTGCGATCCAGCAGCGCATCGAAAACCCGGTGAGCAAGCTGATCCTGCAGGGCCGCTTCGGGCCCAAGGACGTGATCCCGGTGGATGTGGAAGAAGGCGGTGGTTTTGTGTTCGAGCGGACTGTTCACTGAGCCGCCAGAATGCGGGCATGAACCACCCCGCCGACTACGTGCCGCCCGCCGTCTGGACCCCGCCCGAGGCCAGCGGCGGGCGGTTTGCCAACATCAACCGGCCCATCGCCGGCCCCACGCACGAACGTGAGCTGCCGGTGGGCCGGCACCCGCTGCAGCTGTATTCGCTGGCCACGCCCAACGGCGTCAAGGTCACGGTGATGCTGGAGGAGCTGCTGGCCTTGGGCCACGCCGGCGCCGAGTACGACGCCTGGCTGATCCGCATCCACGAGGGCGAGCAGTTCGGCAGCGGTTTTGTCGGCGTGAACCCGAACTCCAAGATCCCGGCCTTGATGGACCGCAGCGGGCCCGAGCCGATCCGTGTCTTCGAGTCGGGCGCCATCCTGCTGTACCTGGCGGAGAAGTTCGGCGCCTTCCTGCCCGCGGCGCCGGCGCAGCGGGCCGAATGCCTGTCCTGGCTGTTCTGGCAGATGGGCAGCGCGCCTTACCTGGGCGGTGGGTTTGGCCACTTCTACGCCTATGCGCCGTTCAAGATCCAGTACGCCATCGACCGCTTTGCGATGGAAACCAAACGCCAGCTGGACGTGCTGGACCGGCGCCTGGCACAGAGCCCGTACTTGGCCGGTGCCGACTACAGTATCGCCGACATCGCCGTCTGGCCCTGGTACGGCGCGCTGGCCAAGGGCCAGCTGTACGAGGCGGGCGAGTTCCTGCAGGTGCAGGGCTACACCCATGTGCAGCGCTGGGCCGATGCCATCGCGCAGCGGCCGGCGGCGCAACGTGGCCGCAAGGTCAACCGGCCCTGGGGCGAGTTGTCCAGCCAGCTGCACGAGCGCCACGACGCCAGCGACTTCGATCTGCGCACCGCCGACAAGCTGACGCCACCATGATCACGCTGTACGACTGCGCCACCGCGCCCAGCCCACGCCGGGCCCGCATCCTGCTGGCCGAAAAAGGCGTGCCCCACGACACGGTGCAGGTGGACCTGCGCAGCGGCGAACAGCTCGGTGAGGCCTTCCGCGCGCTGAACCCGCAGTGCACGGTGCCCGTGCTGCGCACCGACGACGGCACGCTGCTGACCGACAACGCCGCCATCGCCGCCTGGCTGGAGGCGCAGTTCCCGCAGCCAGCGCTGCTGGGCGAAACGCCGCTGGAGAAGGCACAGATCGCCAGCTGGCAGTGGCGTGTGGAGTTCGAGGGCCTGATCGCCATCGCCGAGGCGCTGCGCAACGGCTCGCCCGCGATGGCCAACCGCGCGCTGCCGGGCCCGGTGCACTACGCGCAGATCCCGGCGCTGGCCGAGCGGGGCCGGGCGCGCGTGCTGCAGTTTTTTGCCGACCTGGACGCACGGCTCAGCGGCCGGGACTTCATCGCCGCCGACCGCTTCAGCGTGGCCGACATCACCGCCGTGGTGGCGGTGGACTTTGCGCGTGCGCTGAAGCTCAAGCCCGACGAACGGCACACCCACCTGCTGCGCTGGCGCGCGGCGATGGGGCTGCGGGCGTCGATGGCGTTGTAGAAGATCGTCAGCGTGGTGGCGCGGCACCCGAACGCACCTGACGCAGCTGGCCTTCGACCTCCAGGAAACGTGTGGCCAGGGCCTGGATGTACTTGCCCAGGTAGGTGTTGGTGGCCAGCTGTTCCAGCGTGGCCCGGTCCAGCGCCACGGCGCTGACATCTTCGACGGCGACCACGCTGGCCGAGCGTGGCACGTCGGCAAAGATCGCCGTCTCGCCAAAGACGTCATCGGTCTGCAGCACACGCAGCACATGGCTGCGCCGCGGGTCGGCCGCGTCACGCTGGCGCACCTCGCAGCGGCCCGCGGTGATGATGTAGGCGGCGTCGGCCCACTCGCCCTCGCGCACGATCACGGTGCCGGCGGGGAAGGTGTGCAGCGCAAACCAGTTGCCGCCGCGCAGAAAATCTCGCAGGTCTTCGGCCAGGTCGGCAGCGGTCCGGTGGCGCCGCGCCGGGTCGGCGGCCATGGCCTTCCTGACGATGGCCGTCAGCATCGGCGGTGGCTTCACGGCCATGTCGTTGCGCTCGTCCAGCGGCTGGAAGTCGGCCCGCTTGGCCGCATCCAGGGCCTCGGCCGTGCGCCCCCGGTAGGGGGGATGGCCGGTGAGGGCCTTGTACAGGATGGCCCCCACTGCAAAGACATCGCTGCGGGCGTCGAGGCGGCCGATCTCCCCGCGTGCCTGCTCCGGGGCCATGTAGCGCACGGTGCCGACCACCGTGCCCTCGGGTTCGATGGCACCGTCCACCAGCGTGCGCGCGCCCTGCACCAGCGCGCAGCCCCAGTCCATCAGGTAGACCTCGCCGAACTCGCCGACCATGATGTTGTCGGGCTTGAGGTCGCGGTGGATCACGCCACGCTGGTGGGCGTAGGCCAGCACGTCACACACGGTGGCCATGCACTGCAGGATGCGCTCGAGGTCGCGCCGCGAGCTTTGCTGGGCGATCAGCGTCGTCAGCGTGCGGCCCTCGACCAGCCGCATCGTGTAGCTGGCGCGGCCGGTGTCGTCGACGGACAGGTCGTGCACCGAGACGATGCTGGGGTGGTCCAGCGCGCCGGTGATGCGCGCTTCGTCCACGAAGCGCTGCAGGTGCTCCGGGTCGATGGCCAGGCCCGGGTCGAGCACCTTCATCGCGACACGCCGGCGCAGGGTGTGGTCGTACAGGCGGTGCACCGACCCCATGCCCCCGCGGGCGATCTCGCCTTCATCCAGCAGGCGGCCCGACAGCAGGCCCGGGTGCAAGGCCATGCCGGGACCGGCAGCACGCGGTTGCACCGCGGCAGAGAGCGAGGCGTCGTCGCGCTGCGCACCGGCAAACCAGGGCAGGGCGCGGCGCGCCTCTGCGGCCTGGCCCGCGTTGGCGCCGCCGCCGTGCCGGCCGGGCTCGGGGAGGATCATCGTCGCGTTGTTGGCATCGTCGTCCATCGGGCCTCCTGGGTGCGCGCACTGGCAGCGCGCCGCGCCACAGGTGCCGAGGATAGGTCAGCCGCTCGCTTCATGGCTGACGCTGCCGCGCGGCAAATGCAGCTGCGCGTCCTGGATGGCAACCCAGGCTTGAAACTGATCGGTTGCTTGTCAATGTCAACGCGGATTGGGCCCGGCGCGGCCTGATGCTCGCGACTGGCGTCATACAGCGTCTCAACCCCGATCGACACGGCGCACGCGCGCAAAGTCGATGAACGCGCGCAGTGCCGCGGGCACATGGCGCTGCCTGGGAAAGTACAGGAAGGGCTGGCCCAGGCCCGGCGACCAGTCCTCGAGCAGGCGGACCAGCGTGCCGGCCTCGACCTCGCGCCGCGCGTACTGCTCATGCACGTAGGCGATGCCGGCACCGGCCACCGCGGCCTGCACCGCGATCACCGCGTCGTTCACGGTGAGGGGGCCTTCCGGGTTGACGCGCACCTCTCGACCCTTCTTGCGGAACACCCACTCAAACAGGCCACCGCCCTGGAAACGCCGGCGGATGCACAGGTGCTGGCCCAGGGCCGCCGGTGTCTTCGGCGCGCCGTGCTGCTGCAGGTACGAGGGCGCGACCACCACGGCATAGCGCTGAGGCGGGCCGATCGGCACGGCGACGGCATCCTGCTGGAGGTCGTCATCGAAGCGGACCCCGGCGTCGAAACCCTCCTGCACGATGTCGATCTTGGCGGCCTGCGCAACGATTTCCATCTCGACCTGCGGGTTCTCGCGCTGGAACGCCGCCACCAGCGGGGCGAGCAGGAACTGCGCGATCGGCGCCGGTGCATTGATGCGCAGGCGGCCCATCGGCGAGCTGCGGTGCACGTTGATGTGCTCGACGGCGGCCCGGATCTCTTCCAGCGCGGGTGCCAGCGGCTGCAGCAGCTGTTCACCCGCCGGGGTGAGCGCCACACTGCGCGTGGTGCGCCGGAACAGCTCGACGCCCAGTTCCCCCTCGAGGCGGCGCACCGTCTGGCTGATCAGCGCCGGCGAAACCCCACGCTCGAGCGCCGTGCGACGAAAGCTGCGGTGCCCTGCCACCGCCGCAAACACCTCGAGGTCGGAAAGAACAGTCCGGTTCATTGTCAGCCTCGAGTTAACAATCTGTTCAGGATTGTGCATCTGGTGTTTGGTGGTGGTTTGCCTAGCATGGGCGCATCCATCACCGCCATGACCTGACCATGCAACGACGTGACACCCTTCGACTGGCTGCTGCTGCGGCAACGGCCGCCACCCTTCGTGTGTCGTGGGCCCAGGCCGCGGTGCCGCGCTGGACGACGGCGGCCCCACCGTCGCTGGCCCGACAGGAGATCTACCCGGAGGTGCTGGAGGGCCGCATCTACGTGGCCGGCGGGCTGCTGACGCCCAACACCGGCTACTCGGCCCATTTCGAGGCCTACGAGGCGGGCGCCGACCGCTGGCAGCGGCTGGCGACCTTGCCCGAGGCTCGCCACCACATCGCCTTGGCTGCCGCCGGCGGGTTCATCCACGCGGTGGGGGGCTTCAGTGGCGGTTTCCCGAACTGGCGGGCCCAGTCGACGACCCATGTCTATGAACCGGCTGCGGACCGCTGGCGTGAGGGCGTGCCCTTGCCCTACGCCTCAGCGGAGGGTGTCTTGGCGGGCATCGCCGGCCGCCTGTACCTGGTGGGCGGCCGCCTCCGCGAGCACGAGGCCGCACGCCACTTCAACGAACATGCGGACACCACGCTCGGCCTGGTCTTCGACCCCGCCCGGGGACGTTGGTCGCCGATCGCGCCGGCGCCGACGGCGCGCAACAGCGCGGCGGCGGCCGTCATCGACGGTCGCTTGTTCGTTGTGGGCGGGCGCCAGGCCTTGAAACAAGCCGACGGTTCCTTGCGCCAGGTGAACCTGGCCCAGCTGGAGGTCTACGACCCGGCGACGGACCGCTGGACCACCCGTGCGCCGATGCCGCTGGCACAAGGCGGGCTCGCCGCCGCGGCCCATGGCGGTCGGCTGCATGTGTTCGGCGGCGAACAATGGGTCCCCGAGCGCAAGGTGTTCGCCGACGCATGGGTCTACGACCCGGCGCAGGACCGCTGGAGCGCCTTGCCGCCCCTGCCCACGCCGCGCCACGGCCTGGGTGCGGCCACCTTGGGAAACCGCATCCATGTCTTCGGCGGCGGCACGCGCGTGGGTGGCGAGCAGGCCAGCGCAGTGCACGAGGTGCTGGAACTGCTGGATCAGCCCGGCTGATTCAACGGCCGCAGCCGCGCCGTGCCGACTGTTCTGCCAGCAGGGCCAGCCTCCGGTCCGCCTCACCCGAGGCTGAACTCGCGTCGGCATAACGCGCGGCGACGACGAAGGGCAGCACCGCTTGCCAGGCATCGCCCTTGGCTTGTTCCGCAGTGGCCTTGGTGGCACGTGCTGCAGCCGACTGCTGCGCGAGTTCCGCACAGCCCAGGCTGTCGAACCGGGCTTCGGGCACGTCACTCTTGGGGATCTGGGTGCAGGCCGCCACCAGGGTGGCGCCCAGCAGCGCGGCCGGGACGCGAAGGATCAGGTCCATGGACAAGTTCATGTGTTGTCTTTCAGCGTGGTTCTTGAACAATTGGCGCGCCGCCCTGGGCGCTCGCGGCCAGCAGTGGCCGTCTGAAGGCTGACGACCCCGTCAGATCGCTCCTCGACGCGGATGGGAAGAAGCTGCCGGTCAGGCTCTCCGACGTGGACCACAGGGCTGCTGCCACAGCCGTGTCCAGCGCCTGCAGCGGCACCTTGGCGGGTGCCGGATGGCCACGCAGTTCGGCCAGCCCGTCCGGGCCGACGTAGGACCCGCCACGGGCCTGCTTCGCCGTGGCGGCGAACAGGGTCGGCAGCGCCCCCTGGGCCGCTGGCTGAAACAGGAACCAGAGCAGGCGTCGTATGCGACCCGGCAGGCTCTTCTCGCCGGCCCCGTTGGGCAGCAGCTCGGTGCGCGAGATGCCCGGATGCGCGGCCAGGCTTTGAATGCCCCAGCCACCTTCATCACTGCGGCGCTGCAGCGCAAGCGCGAACATCAGGCACGCCAGCTTCGACTGGCTGTAGGCCTGCATGGGCTGGTACAAGCGCTCGGACTGCATGTCCTCCAGGTGGATCGCGCCCTGGCGTGCGGCGATGCTGGAGAGCGTCACCACACGGGGCACGGTGCCCTGGCGCAGCAGTGGCAGCAGTTGCGCGGTCAGGGCAAAGTGTCCGAGGAAGTTCGTGCCGATCTGAAGCTCGAACCCGTCGGCCGTGAGTTGCCGGCTGGGCGGTGTCATCACCGCTGCGTTGTTGACCAGCAGATCCAGGGGGCGTCCGGCCTCCCACAGGCGTTGGCTGAAGCGCCGCACGGCCTGCAGGCTGGCGAGGTCCAGTGGCATGAAGACCACCTGCGCTCCGAGGACCTGGCCTTGTATGGCCTGGACGGCGGCCTGGCCCTTCAACGGGTTCCGGCCGGCGAGGATGACCGAAGCGCCGGCCCGGGCCAGCGCCAGGGCAACCTCGAAACCGATGCCGCCCGTGCCGGTGACGATGGCGGTGCGGCCCTGCTGGGGTGGGATGTCTGTGGCTTTCCAATGGGACATGGTTTGGGCGTCCTCGCCTTCTCGTGATCGGTTGAAGTCGGCCTGTTGGAGGCGAGGCCGCAGCGCCTGCCGGGCATGCTGGGGTCGCTGCACTTACCGCCGACTTTCCTGTTCACCTGTCTGGCGGGCCGGAAAGGCGCCGGTAATCTGGTGGCTTGGAGAATCGGTGCCCCACCACTTCCCTTCTGAGAGCCACGGATGAGCCGCATCGCGATGGTGGAAGACCATGCCCGCCTGGCCGCCCTGGTGCGGCAGGCGCTGCAGGCGGCGGGCATCGCGGTCGATGTCTTCGCCACCTTCAACGAGGCCTGGGCCGCGGTCCAGCAGACGGACTACGTCGCCTGGGTCATCGACCGCGGCTTGCCCGATGGCGACGGCCTGCAACTCGTCAGGCGCATGCGTGCGGCGGGCAAGCTGGCCCCCTGCCTGATGCTGACCGCCCGTGATGCGCTGCACGACCGCGTGGACGGCCTGGACTCCGGTGCCGACGATTACCTGACCAAACCCTTCCCGATGGAAGAGCTCGTGGCCCGCGTCCGGGCCTTGATGCGCCGGCCGGCGGCGCTGGTGATGGGACTGCCGGCCCATGGCGACCTGCAGCTCGACACCGAAGCCGGGCGCTTGTGCTGTGGCGAGGAGTCCGTGTCGCTGGCGCCGGCGGAGCTGCAGATCATGGGCGCGCTGCTCGCGCAGGCGGGGCGGCCGGTCAGGCGCCCGGCGCTTGAACTGGCGGCCTGGGGGCTGGGCGAGGCGGTGACGCCGAACGCGCTGGACGTGGCGCTGCACCGCATCCGGCGCAAGATGCAGGCGATCGGCTCCGTCCAGCACATCGAGAACATCCGCAACTATGGTTATGCCCTTCGTGACGAGCACAGCGCCCCGTAGCCTGCTCAACCGCCTGCGGCTGTTCTTCCTGCTCAGCATGGCCGCCAGCGCCTTGCTGGTGCTGCTGGTCTTCACGCTGCTGGGCGACCGCTACGGGCGCCAGGTCCTGGCACAGAAGGCCGAGCTCTTTGCAGAGGTGCTCGCCCAGCACCTCGTCTTCGACGGCCAGGGCCAGGCCATCGGGTTCGACACCGAGGCTGTTCCACCCTGGATCCTCGGCAGCCTGTCGGCGGAGATGCAGGTGCGCGTGCTGGACGGCCGTGGCCGCGTCCACATCAGCAATGGCGAGCGCCAGTCTCTGCTGCCTGGCACCCCGGTGACGCTGGCGCAGGCGGCGTCGCAGGACATCCTGCATGCCGGCGTCGACATGCACCTGGCCACCCGCACGGTGTTTCACCACGGCCAGACCTGGGTGGTGCAGTTGGCGGCCAGCGAACGCCTGATCAGCTTCCTGCGTGAGACCTTTGGCGCACCAGGGGTGCGGCGTGGTGTGCTGTCGGTGTCCGCCGTGTTCCTGGTCGTCTTTCTGGTGTCGTTCCAATGGACCTTGCGCCGCAGCCTGCTGCCCCTGCACGATGCCTCTGCGGCGGCCCAGCGCATCTCGCCCGATGCGCTGCACAAACGGCTGGACGCCAATGCCTTGCCGGCAGAGATCCGGCCGCTGGCAGAGGCGTTCAACCAGGCCCTGGACCGGCTGCAGCGGGGATTTGAGGCGCAGCAGCAGTTCCTGGCCAGCGCCGCGCACGAGTTGAAGACACCGCTGGCCCTGATCCGTGCGCAGGTGGAATTGGGCACGCCGGCCCAAGACCGTGCCGAGTTGCTGGACGACATCGACCGCATGGCGCGGCAGGTGCAGCAGCTGCTGCTGTTGGCGGAGACCAGCGAACCGCTGAACTACGCGCTGTCGGCCATCGATCCGAGGCCCATCCTCGAAGAGGCCTGCGCGGTCATGGCGCGGGTGGCGGACCGCCGTGCGGTGCTGCTGCAGTTGCAGGTGGCCGAGGGCGTGTCGACCTGGCGCGCGGACCGGGGCGCCTTGTTCACGCTGCTGCGGAACCTGCTGGAGAACGCGATCCAGCACAGCGCGGCCGGGGACGTGGTCTGCCTCCATGCCAGCGCCGGCGGGTTTTCTGTATCCGACCAGGGGCCGGGCATTGCTGCCGAAGACCTGCCGCACGTGTTTGACCGCTTCTGGCGCGGGGCACACCGGCGAGACGAAGGCGCCGGGCTGGGCCTGTCGATCTGCGCCGCCATCGCCGCCGCGCATGGCTGGACCATCGTGCCATGCCCACAGGCGCGCGGGCTTCGCATGGAGGTGCGCATGGAGGCGGCGACGGTCCCATTGACACCTTGAACGGCGGCTGGCGGCCGGGCGGAAAGTGTTCCGTAATGCAGCTGGCCAGAGACTGCTGCTTCCATCACTTCGGGAGCACTCCCTTGCCATCCACATCCCCCTGCGGCGCCGCACTGCCGCGCGTCGTTCTTGCATCGTTGCTCTTGGGCTCGGCGTTGCAGGTGCAGGCGCAGTCCTCCGGTCCGGCCGTGGGCCTGGGCCTGGTGTTGCGGCAGCCGGCCTACATCGGCACCGACCATGAGGCGCGCGCCGTCCCGCTGCTCCACTACGAAAACGCGTGGCTGCGCGTGGCCGGCCTGCAGGCGGATCTCAAGTTGCCGCGCCATGTGTTCAACGACCGGCATGCGGTGAGCGGCGGCCTGCGCGTGCGCTACGAGGACGATGGCTACGAGGCGGGCGATTCGCTTGAACTCGCGGGCATGGCCGAGCGCAAGGGCTCGGCCTGGGTGGGCGCAACCGCCACCTGGCACAACCCCTGGGCCGATCTGAGCGTCGAGTGGCTGGGCGATGCGTCGCGCAACAGCGAGGGCCAGAAAGCGCAGGTTCGGGTCTCGCGCCGTTTTGCGCAGGACCGCTTCGCGCTGACGCCCCGGGCCCATGTGGACTGGCTGAGCAGCGACCATGTCGACTACTACTACGGCGTGCGCGACACCGAGGCCACCTTGGGGCGCAGCGCCTACCTGGGCCGGTCCGCGGTGACGCAGTCACTGGGCGTGCGCATCGACTACGCGCTGACGACGCAGCACCAGGTGTTCATGGACCTGAGCCTGACGCGCCTGCCTTCCGAGATCAAGGACAGCCCGCTGATCGACCGCCGCGGCACGGCCCGCACGTTCGCGGGTTACCTGTACCGCTTCTGAGGCGACGGCATGACCAGGATGTTTTCCGGCGCGACCGCATCGGTCGTCGTTGCCTTGCTGGCCGCGCTGGCCTCATTGGCTGGTTGCGCCGGCCAGCCGCCCGCACCCGTTGTGCCGATCTACAGCAGCTTCGAGGACTATCGGCGCGACACGGTGCAGCGCCTGGCCTCACGGCACATGGCGCACGGGCATGCTGGCGAGCTGGCTGCCACGCTGAATGCACCGCAGGAGTGGCGCCCGCCAGGGCCGCTGCGCGGGGGCGTGCTGTTGGTCCACGGCCTGGGGGATTCGCCCTGGTCCTTCCATGACCTGGGGCCTGCGCTGGCGCGGCAGGGTTTCCTCGTGCGCACCGTGCTGCTGCCCGGCCATGGCACGGTGCCGGAAGACATGCTGGCCGTGACACTCGAAGATTGGCAGCAGGTGGTGGCCGAGCAGGCGGCACTGCTCGCACGCGAGGCTGCGCCAGTCTTGCTTGGCGGCTTTTCCACCGGCGCCAACCTGGCGCTGGACCATGCCCATGCGCACCCGGGCGTGGCCGGCTTGTTGCTGTTTTCGCCGGCCTTCCGCTCGTCGGTGCCCTTGGGATGGGTGTCGCCCTGGTTGCGCCACGTCAAGCCCTGGCTGATCGAGCCGGCGCCCGGGCAGGAGACACTGCTGGTGCGCTACGCCAATGTGCCCACCAACGGCTTTGCGCAGTACCACCGCAGCAGCCGCCTGGTGCAACGGCACCTGCAGGCCGCCCGTTTCGACAAACCCGTGCTGATGGTCCTGGCGGCCGCCGACTCGGTGGTCGACACAGACCATGCCGTCAAGACCTTCCGGTCACGGTTCACGCACCCGGCCAGCCGGCTGCTGTGGTACGGCCGAGCGCCCGATGCCGCCGCTGACGACAGGCGCGTGATGACGCTGCCGGATGTGTTGCCCGAATGGCGCATCAGCCAGTTCTCGCACATGGGCGTGCTGTTCGCCCCCGACAACCCGCTGTACGGCCACCGCGGGCGCCTGCGGCTGTGCCGCAACAGCCGCGATGACCAGGCCACCCGGGCCTGTGAACAAAGCGACCAGGTCTGGTTCTCGGAGTGGGGCTACCGCGAGGCCGGCAAGGTGCATGCGCGCCTGACCTTCAACCCCTACTTCGAGTGGCAGGTCCGGCAGATGGCGGACGTGCTGGACGCTGCCGCGGGTGAGCCTGGGCCGTGGGATGCGGAGGCGGTGGTTTCCGGGCGCAGGACAGCTTCGCCGCCGGCACGTGGCATCGAGTCGCTGCCCCCGCAGCACGTTCCCCAGCGCGTTCAGCTGTACTTGCCCACCAGCCCGCCGTCCACCACCAGCTCGGTGCCGGTGATGTAGGCCGCGGCGTCGCTGAGCAGAAACGCGCAAGCATGTGCCACCTCCCAGGGCGTGCCCATGCGGCCCATTGGCACCTGCCGGTCGCGTGCGGCCTTGGCCTCGGCCAGGTTGTCGGCGAAGCGGTGTGCCACGGTCTGGGCGATGCGTGGCGTGTCGATCAGACCCGGCACCACGCAGTTGGCACGCACGCCGCGGCCCGCATACTCCAGCGCGATCAGCTTGGTGAAGTGCGCCAGCGCCGCCTTGGTCACGCCGTAGGCCAGGTGCGGGTAGCCCAGGTAGCGCAGGCCGGCCACCGACGAGACCGTGACGATGGCACCGCGCCGGCGTTCGGCCATGCCTGGCAGCACCTGCTGCGATGCCGTGAGCAGGCTGCGCACGTTGACGGCATAGATGCGGTCCAGGTCGGCCGTGCTGGTCTCCATCGGCCCGCCGGTCTGGCCGATGCCGACGTTGTGGTGCAACGCATCGACCGGGCCGACGTGTTCGGCGGCCTCGGCGAAGAGCCGCACGATGTCGGCTTCCACCGCCATGTCGCCGACGAAGGTCTGTGCGCTGCCGCCCTCGGCGCGGATCAGCGCGGTGGTCTCCTCGGCCGACGCGCGGTCGCGGTCGGCCACGCAGACCTTCGCGCCCAGGCGGGCGTAGGTGAGGCACGAGGCGCGGCCGATGCTGGTGCCGGGGCCCGCCGAGCCGCCACCGGCCACAAAGACAACGCGGCCCTGCAGGCTGAGCGGCAAGGCGTCGGGCACCTGGTTCATCCCGCCAGCCCCACCGTCATGCCACCGCAGACGTACAGCACCTGCCCGGTGACGAAGCCTGCACGCGCGTCGAGCAGCGACGCCACCATGTGCGCCACTTCGCCGGGCTGGCCCATGCGGCGCAGGGGGATGGCGTCGAGGATGGCCTGCGTGGCCGGTGCACCCGGCGGGTTCACGCGGTCGAACAGCGGCGACGCGATCGGCCCCGGGCCGATGGCGTTGACGGTGATGCCGTGGGGGCCCAGTTCCAGCGCCATGGTCTTGGCCAGGCCGTGCAGCGCGGCCTTGCTCGCGGCATAGGCGCTGCGCGTGGCCTTGCCGATCGCCGCGCGGCTGCTGATGTGCACGATGCGGCCGAACTGCGCCGCCTTCATGCCCGGCAGCAGGGCCTGCGCACAGACGATGGAACCGCCGACGTTGAGCGCCATCACGGCCTGCAGGTCAGCGAGTCCGGTCTCCTCAAACGACGCCGGCCGCACGATGCCGGCGTTGTTGACGAGGCGGGTGATCGGGCCCTCCTGCGCCACCAGCGCCGCCAACACCGCGCGCAGCTGCGCTTCGTCGGTGACATCGGCTTCGCAGTACAGCTCGTTCCCCGCGGGCGTGGCGGGCGGGCGCAGGTCGAGGTTGATGACGCGGTAGCCATCTGTCAGCAGGCGCTCGACCATGGCCCGCCCCAGGCCATGGCTGCCGCCCGTGACCATCACGCGCTCAGCCATGATCCGTCACCGTCGGCATCGCATGCTCCACGGTGTCCCAGATGAAGCGGCCCGAAGGGCTTTGCTGTTCTTCGACGATGTGCGCCACCAGGCCCGCAGCGCGGGAGATGACGGCAAAGCCGCGCATCACGCCGGTGGGCACGCCGATCTCGCCGAGCAGGGCGGCCACGGCACCGGTCGCGTTGATGGTGATGGGCCGGCCCGCCACGTCATCGACCGCAGCCGAGAGGGTCATCAGCGCCCCGATCTTGTCGCCCTTCAGCTCAGGTTCGGCGCGGCCCAGTTCGAGCAGCTTGTAGGCGCGCGGGTCCACCGGCTTGTGCAGGTGGTGGCCAAAGCCCGGCACCGCCTGGCGTTCGGCCTTGTGCTGGCGCGCGATGGCGAGTGCTTCTGCCCGTGGGTCGGCCGCGGCCTGGATGCGGTCCAGCAGGCGCGAGCAGTTCTCCATCGTGCCGACGAAGCTGCTGCCCACGGCCAGCAGGCCCGCCGACACGGCGCCTTGCAGGTTTTCGGGTGCGCTCATGTAGACCAGGCGCGTGGCAATCGCGCTGGGTGTCAGGCCGTGTTCCATCAGCACGATCAGCACGGCGTCGACGATGCGCATGTCCACCGGCCGGGGCGGGCGCGCCAGGATCTGCATCAGCATCACCTCGGTGAAGCTGCATTGGCCAAGCAGGTCGTCGACCAGGTTCTTGTCGCGGTAATGCAGGCTGGTCAGCGTGTGGCTGCACAAGCGGGTTTCGGGGATCTTGCCGGGTGTGTTCATGCCTGGTCTCCCTGGGCGGCCAGCACCGCTTGCCGCACCTCGTTTTTCAGCACCTTGCCCACCGGCGAACGCGGCAGGCTGGCCAGGAAGTGGATGTGTTTGGGGGTCTGCACCGGGCCCAGCTTCTCACGCACCCAGGCGATCAGCTCGGCCTCGCTGGCCTGCTGGCCGGCGCGCAGCTGCACGGCCGCCTGCACGGCCTCGCCCCACTTGTCGTCGGGGATGCCGAAGACGGCGCACTCGTGCACCGCCGGGTGCTGGCCGAGCGCGTTTTCGACGTCGATGGGGTAGACGTTGAAGCCGCCGGTGATCACCAGCTCCTTGAGCCTGTCCTTCAGGTACAGGTAGCCCCGTTCGTCGATCAGGCCACGGTCGCCGGTGTGCAGCCAGCCGTTCACCAGGGTCTCGGCGGTTTTGTCGGGCAGGCGCCAGTAACCGCTCATCACCAGGTCGCCGCGCGCCACCACCTCGCCCACCTCGCCGGCCGGCAGCAGCGTGCCGTCAGGCGCCATGATTTCGACGTCGCTGAACCAGCTGCGCCGGCCCACACTGGCCCAGTTGCGCTCGTCCTCGAAGTCGTCCGGCCGCATCAGGGTCAGGATCTGTGGCGCTTCGGTCTGGCCGTAGGTGGTGCCCAGCACCGGGCCGAAGAAGGCGCGCACCTGGCGGATCTTCTCGGGCGGCATGGGCGCGCCGCCGTAGATCAGGCGGCGCAGGCGCGGGTAGTCGTCGCGCGAGCTGCCGGGCAAGGCCATCAGCATGTAGACCAGCGTCGGCGGCATGAAGCAGCAGGTGCCGGCACGGTCGCGGAAGGCGGCCCGCACCGCCTCGGCGCCGCTTTGGGCCAGCACCACGTGGCAGCCGCCCTGCGCCAGGATGGGCAGCACGTAGGTGCCGGTGCCGTGGGTGATGGGCGCGGCCAGCACGTAGCGCTCGTGTTGATCGAAGCCCCAGCCATGGATCTGGTTGGCGATGTTCGCCAGCCAGGCGCGGTAGGGCTGCATCACGCCCTTGGGCGCGCCGGTGGTGCCGCCGGTGAACTTGATGGCCTGGGTGTCGCGGTCCTGCAAGCCCAGCGCAGCCAGGTCCAGTGGCGCCGCGCCCGCGTGCAGGGTGGTCAGCGCTGCAACCGTGGGCTGCGCATCCGGGTCGTGCGGGCCGGTCCACACCCGCTGGGTGCGGGCGCCGGCCATCAGCGCCGCGCTGTCCGGGTCGAGCACCACGATGCCCGGTTCGGTGATGTCGAGGATGCGCTGGATCTCGGGCGCCGTGCTCTTGATGTTGAGCGGCACCCACACCTTGCCGGCGGCCAGCGTGGCCAGCAGCGCCACCAGGTGTTCGCGCGAGTTGGCGGCCAGGATGCCCACGCGGCTGCCGGGTACCGGGTCCAGCGCACACAGGCCGGCCGCCAGCGCCGCCACCTCGCCGGCGAGTGTGGCGTAGGTTGTCAGGCCTTCGGGCGCGTCGATCGCAGTGCGTTCGGGCCAGCGCGCCGCGGCGCGCCAGAAAAAGTCGATGGGGAACATGGCCGGCCTTTTACTCCGCCTTCGCACCCGAGGCCTTGACCACGGCGTTCCAGCGCTTGACCTCGGCCTCGACGAAGCCGCGCATGTCGGCCGGCGTGCCACCGGCGGGCGTGGCACCGAGCTCGGCCAGGCGCTTCTTCACGTCGGGCATGGCCAGCACCTTGCCGAGCTCGGCGTTCAGTTTGTCGACGATGGGCTGCGGCGTGCCACGGGGCAGCGCCAGGCCGAACCAGCTCTGCACATCGAAGCCGGCATAACCCGACTCGGCCACCGTGGGCACGTCCGGCAGCAGCGGCGAACGCTGCGCGCTGGTGATGGCGAGGGGGCGCAGGCGGCCACCGGCGATGTGCGGCATGGCCGAGGGTGCGTTGTCGAACATGCTTTGCACCTGGCCGCCGATCAGGTCGGTCACGGCCGGCGCGCTGCCGCGGTAGGGCACATGCAGCAGGTTGAGCTTGGCCACCATCTTGAACATCTCGCCCGAGAGGTGGATGGACGAGCCGCTGCCCGAGGACGCAAACGTCACGCCTTGGGGTTGCGACTTGGCGTAGGCCACGTATTCGGCCAGGGTCTTGACCGGCACGTTGTTGTTGACCACCAGGATGTTGGGCACCTTGGCGATCAGGCCCACGGGCTCGAAATCCTTCTGCGGGTCGTAGCTGAGCTTGTCGTACAGCGTCGCGTTGATGGTGTTGGCGATCGTGAACACGAACACGGTGTAGCCATCGGCGGGCGACCGCGCCACGGCTTCCGCGCCGAGGTTGCTGTTGGCACCGGCGCGGTTGTCGATCACCACCGTCTGCCCCAGGCCATCGCCCAGCTTCTGGCCCACCAGGCGTGCGATCACGTCTGTGGCGCCGCCGGCGGCGTAACCCACCACCAGCTTGACCGGCTTGGTGGGGTAGGGGCCCTGCTGCGCCAGCGCAGGCAGGGCGGCGGTGCTGCACAGCAGGGCGGCCGTGGTGGCCAGCAGGCTGCGGCGGCTGGCGGTGAAAGCGGGCTTGGACGGTGTCATCACGGTGTCTCCTGAAGGGGCCGGTCCGGAGGAAGAAGGCCTCCAACCTGCGAAAATTCTTGGCGATGGTCACCCGCGTGCCGCTTGCAAACGTCCACCTGGCGGACGAACCTAGGGAAAGTCCGGTCGTGCAGTCGCCTGTGCCGGAGGGTGAAGGACGGGCGCTGCGCCGGGGCCTGGCGCTGCTGGACACGCTGCAACGCGCCGGTGACGCCGGGCTGCGCGTGGTGGACCTGTGCCAGGCCAGCGGCCTGCAGCGTGCCACCGTGCACCGGCTGCTGGGCACGCTGTTGGAGACTGGCCATGTGCAGCGCGCCGGCCGCTTCCAGTACGTGGCCGCGGTGCGGCGCGAGCCGGCGCCGGCGGCGCCGTCCGACCTGGCGCGGCGCATCGCGCCCGTGCTGGCGCGGGTGAGCAAGGGCTGTGGCGACGCCGCCTTTGCGGTGGTGCGCGAGGGCCACAGCGCCTGGTGCATCGCGCGCCACGTGGGCACCTACCCGGTCCAGATCCTGTCGGTGCAGGTCGGCGCGCGCCAGCCGCTGGGTGTCGGCGCCTCGGGGCTGTCGCTGCTGGCGGCCTTGCCCGACGACGAGGCCGAAGCCGCCATCAACGCCCACGGCGTGGTGCTCGCCCGCTACGGGGGCATGACGCCGGAGCGCCTGCGGCTGTTGGTGCGCAGCACCCGCGAGCGCGGCTGGTCCGTGGTGGGCAACCACGCGGTGCAGGGGGCGCTGGGCGTGGGCCGTGCGGTGCGCGACGCCGAGGGCCGGCCCATCGCCGGCATCAGCGTGGCCGCCAGCACCGAGCGCATGACGCAGCAGCGCCAGCGCTGGATCGCAGGGCTGATGAAGGACGCCCTCGCCGCCGCCGGCCCGTTCTACGGCTGAGCCAGCCAGGCCGCCATGTGGTCCACGCAGGCGCGCACCTTGGGCAGGCGCTGGCGGTCGGGCAGCATCACGGCGTAGATCGGGCTGGTCTGCACCACCACATGGTCGGGCAGCACCGGCAGCAGCCGGCCGGCCGCCACGTGCGGCGCGACGATCACGCGGTTCAGACGCGCGATGCCCAGGCCCGCCAGCGCCATGGCGAGCACGATGGCCGTGTTGTCGCTGCGCAGCGTGCCGGCCACCTTGAGTTCCTGCACCGCGCCCGGTGCACCCGCCGCTGCACGGAAGGGCCAGCGGTTGAGCAGCGGGTTGGCGCTGTTGGCAATCAGCCGGTGCTGTGCCAGGTCGTCCGGGTGCTGTGGTGTGCCGTGCTGCGCCAGGTAGTCGGGCGCGGCAAACAAGGCGCGGCTGTGTTCGCCGATGGGCCGGGCCACCAGGCCGTCCTGCTGCGGCACGCCGGTGCGGATGGCGACATCGATGCCGTCGCGGGCCATGTCCACCAGGCGGTCGTCGGCCGCGATCTCCACGCGCAGCCGTGGGTGACGCGCCAGCAGCGCGGGCAGGGCGGGCAGCAGGTGCAGCGCCAGCACCGGGCTGGTGGCCAGGCGCACCAGGCCGCTGGGGTCGGCGCGGCGCTCGTCGAGCGCGCCTTCCAGCGCCTGCGCCACCGCCAGCAGCTGCGCGCCATGTGCCGCCAGGCTTTCGCCTTCGTCGCTCAGGCTCAGGCCGTGGGTGCTGCGGTGCACCAGGCGCACGCCGCACAGCCGCTCGATGCGGGCCAGCGCGCGCGACACCTGCGAGGGCGGCACGTCGCGCTCACGTGCCACGGCCGAGAGGTTGCGCAGTTCCGCCACGCGGGCGAAGAGCGCAAAGTCGTCCAGCGTGAGCGCTGCCATCCGGGCCATGGCCGATGATGGCATGGCCACCTGCCGCAGCGCTTGTGCACGCACTGCAAAACGCCTGTGGCCGCGGCGGCCTGTCCGGCGCACGGGGTGCTGCCTACAGTGCCTGCACACCCCCAACCCAGGACGCCGACCATGCCCCGCACACCCCACGCCCCACCCGCCGACCGCTTGTTGCCGCACCTGCCCGCCGGTTGGGTGCCCGCCGCCACCCGCCACGCCCATGCCTTGCGGCAACAGGCGATGCGCGATGCGATGGACGCGGTGTCCCTTCGGGCCCGTGTTGCGCTGGCTGCCGCCGGGCGTCAGCTCGCCCATTGGCGTCGGCCCGCAGCCGTGGTGCAGGAGCAGCCATGCCACTCGTGACCCTGACCGTGCACCAGGCCCTGCCGGCTGCACAGCGCCGGCAATGGCTGGATGCCATCCACCAGGCGCTGGTGGCGGTGGGCGTGCCGGTGACCGACCGCTTCCAGCGTGTGCTCGCGCTGGCGCCGGACGACCTGGTGGTTGACCCGCACTACCCCGAGCCCCTGGGCAGCCCCAACCCTCGGGACACGCGTTTTGTGGTGGCCGAAGTGCTGTGGTCGGTGGGCCGCAGCGTGAAGCTCAAGCGGCAGTTCCTGCAGCATCTGGTGGATCAGTCGCGCGCTGCCGGCCTGGAGCCCGAGCAGTTGATGCTGGTGTTCAAGGAGACGGCCTGGGAGAACTGGTCCTTTGCCGGAGGCCGGCTGCTGCACGCCTGAGTGCTGCACGCCTGAGCCGGATCAGGCCGGCGCCGGCAGCGCCATCGCACACGCGTGTGCGCTGGACCAGGCCCACTGGAAGTTGTAGCCGCCCAGCCAGCCGGTGACGTCGACCACCTCGCCGATGAAGTACAGCCCGGGCTGCCGGGATTCCATGGTGCGCGAAGACAGGTCGCGCGTGTCCACACCGCCCAGCGTCACCTCGGCCTTGCGGTAACCCTCGGTGCCCGTTGGCACCAGGGCCCAGCGCGCCAGCCTCTCGGCCAGCGCGGCCAGCACCTTGTTCGAGACCTCGGCCACCGGGCGTTGTGCTTCGGCCAGGCCCTGCAGCCAGGCCTCGGCCAGCCGGCTGGGCAGCAGCGTGGCCAGCTCGTTGGCCAGCTTGCGGCGTGAGGCGGTCTTGGCCTGCAGCAAGGTGGCGGCCAGGTCGGTGCCGGGGGCCAGGTCCAGCGTGATCGGCGTGCCGGGCTGCCAGTAGCTGGAGATCTGCAGCACGGCCGGGCCCGACAGGCCACGGTGCGTGAACAGCAGGTCCTCCAGGAAGGCGCCACGTGATGTGCCAGTGCCGGTGCTGATGCCCACCGGCAGGGCCAGGCCCGACAATCCCGCATACGGCGCCCAGCCGTCGCCATCGAAGGTCAGCGGCACCAGGCCCGGGCGGGTGTCCACCAGCCGCAGGCCGAACTGCCGCGCCAGCCGGTGGCCCCAATCCGTGGCGCCGATCTTCGGGATCGACAGCCCGCCGGTGGCTACCACCAGCGCGCGGCTGCGCACCGGGCCGCGCTCGGTGTCCAGCTCGTACAGGGCCTCGCCGGCCTGGCGCACCGCGGCCACGCGGCAGGGCTGCCAGCGCTGCACGCCGCCGGCCTCGGCCTCGCGCAGCAGCATCTGGATCAGGTCTTCGGCCGAGCGGTCGCAGAACAGCTGGCCCTTGTGTTTTTCGTGGAAGGGGATGCCGTGGCGCGTGACCAGCGCGATGAAGTCCGCCGGTGTGTAGCGCGACAGCGCCGAGCGGCAGAAGGCCGGGTTCGCGCTGAGAAAGTGTTTGTGCGGTGCCTGCGGGTCCAGGTCGCGGTTGCTGAAGTTGGCGCGGCCACCGCCGGAGATGCGGATCTTCTCGGCCACCTTGTCCGCATGGTCCAGCACCAGCACGCGCAGGCCGCGCTGCCCGGCGATGCCGGCGCAGAACAACCCGGCCGCGCCCGCGCCGACGATGACCACGTCCCAGGGAGTGTCGTTGGTTTTCATGGCGGGCTTTGCAGGCGCGACAGCAGGTCCAGCGTCGGGTAGCCATCCGCCGGCAGGCCCAGGCTGCGCTGGTAGGCGCGCAGGCCGGCCCGTGTGGCCGGGCCCATCACGCCGTCGGGGGTGCCGCTGGCAAAACCCCGCGCGTTCAGTGCCGTCTGCAGCGCCAGCAACTGGCTGCGCGACAAGGCGGCCAGGTCGCGCGGCCAAGTCCCCACTACGCCCGGCCCACCGGCAATCTGCTGCGCCAGCAGGCCCACGGCCAGCGCGTAGCTCGTGGCGTTGTTGTAGCGCAGGATCACGCGGAAATTCGCGCCGACCAGGAAGGCCGGCCCGCGCGCGCCGGCCGGCAGCAGCACCATGGCATCGCCCATGTCGGGCAGCGGCCCGCCGCGGGCGGCCTGCAGGCCCTCGGCCGCCCAGGCGGCGCTGCCCTGCCGCACGCTGGCGTCGGCACGTCCGGGGTCGAAGCCCGACGGCAGGTGGACCTCCACGCCCCAGGGCTCGCCCGCCACCCAGCCCGCGCGGGCCAGGAAGTTCGCTGTCGAGCCCATCACATCGGCCATGCTGCCCCAGATGTCGCGCCGGCCGTCGCCGTCGGCGTCCACCGCGTAGGCCAGGAAGTTGGACGGCAGGAACTGCGTCTGCCCCATCGCGCCGGCCCAGGAGCCGACCATGCGGGTGCGGTGAATGTCCCCGCTTTGCAGGATCTGCAGCGCGGCCAGCAGCTGCTGCCGCGCCCAGGCCTCGCGCCGGCCCTCGAAGCCCAGCGTGGCCAGCGCGTCGATCACCGGGATGTCGCCGTGGTTGGCGCCGTAGCTGCTCTCCAGGCCCCACACCGCCACCAGCACCGCAGCCGGCACGCCGTGGCGGGCCGCCGCGGACTCGGCCTCGGCGCTGAACTGCGCCAGCTTCTCGCGCCCGCGTGCCACACGCGTGGGCGATGCTGCGCGGTCCAGGTAGTCCCACACCGTCTGCGTGAACTCGGGTTGGCGGCGATCCAGTTCCACGGCGCGGGGCACGAAGCGCACGGTGTCAAACGCCGCGTGCAAGGTGGTGTCGGTGATGCCGGCTTCACGTGCCGTGGCGGCGAAGGCCTGGACCCAGCGCACAAAGTCCTGCTCAGGTGTCGTGGCCGGGGCGGGGGCCACCACGGCCGCGCTTGGTTCGGCCATCGTCGCTGGCGTGGGCGCCGGGGCCGGTGAAGAGGCGCAGCCGGCCAGCAAGGCCATCGCGCACAAGCAGGAGAAGGAACGGTGCATGGCCTGGATTGTCGCCAGCTCGCCGGGGCCCGCCCGCGACAATCCGGCCAATGCCTGCCACGAGCCCGCCCGACTGGACCTGCACCGTCTCCGTGCGCGAGCTGTGCGAGTTCACCGCCAAGCAGGGCGACCTGGACCGGCGCTTCACCCCTGCCGCCACCGCGCTCGAGGGCCTGATGGGCCAGAACACCGTGGCCCAGCGGCGCGGGCCCGACTACGAGACCGAGATCGCGCTGGAGGGCCTGTGCGGCCCGCTGCGCGTGCGCGGCCGGGCCGATGGCTACGACCCGCGCCGCCAATGCCTGGAAGAGATCAAGACCATCCGCGGCCGGCCCGACGAGATCCCCGCCAACCGCCGGCTGCTGCACTGGGCCCAGCTGCAGACCTACGGCGCCTTGTTCTGCCGCGCGCGCGGCCTGGCGCAGGTCACGCTGGTGCTGGTGTACTTCGACGTCGACAGCCAGGTCGAGACCGAGCTGCGTGAAGTCTTCGGTGCCGACGCGCTGGCGGCCGTGCTGGCGCAGCGCTGCGACGCCTTCTTCGCCTGGGCCCAGGCCGAGACGGCGCACCGGGCCGCGCGCAACGCGGCGCTGCAGGCGCTGGCCTTCCCGCTGCGGCACTTCCGCGCCGGCCAGCGCGGTCTGGCCGAGGCCGTCTACCGCACCGCGGCCCACGGCCGCAGCCTGCTGGCGCAGGCGCCCACCGGCATCGGCAAGACCGTGGGCACCTTGTTCCCGGCCCTGCGCGCGATGCCGCTGCACGGCGTGGACAAGCTGGCCTACCTGACCTGCAAGGGCACCGGCCGCGTGCCGGCGCTGGAAGCCCTGCAGCAACTGCGTGCCGGCACCACGGGCGCGGCGCTGCGGGTGTTGACCATGGTGTCCAAGGACGAGGGCTGCGCCCACCCCGGCCTGGCCTGCCACCCCGACGCCTGCCCGCTGGCCCGCGGCTTCTACGACCGCCTGCCTGCGGCGCGGCAGGAAGCCGTGGCCGCCGGCTGGCTGGACGCCGCCACGCAGCGCGCCGTGGCGCTGCGCCACGGTGTGTGCCCGTATTACCTGGGGCAGGAACTTGTGCGCTGGGCCGATGTGCTGGTGGGCGACGTGAACCACCTCTTCGACAGCAGCGGTCTGCTCTGGGGCCTGCTGCAGGCGCTGGACTGGCACCTGGCCGTGCTGGTGGACGAAGCCCACAACCTGGTGGAGCGCGCCCGGCGCATGTACAGCGCCGAGCTGGCGACCGGGCAGATCCGCGCCGCGCAAGTGTCTGCACCGGCGATGGCACAGGGCCCGCTGGCCGCGCTGCTGGCGGCCACCGAGGCCCTGGCCGCCGACACCACCACCGCCGCCGAAGCCTGCACCGTGCTGGACGCCGCGCCCGATGGCTGGGTGCAGGCGCTGCAGACCGCCGCCGGCGCACTGGCGGACCACTTCCACCGGCACCCGCTGAGCATGGGCGCGCTGCTGGACTTCCACTTCGCGCTGCAGCACCTGCTGCGCCTGGTGGAGGCCCTGAACGAGCACTCTTTGCTGCAGGTGTCGGCAGCGCCGGAGACCTTGGACGGCACTGCCGCCGACGATGACGCTGCCACCGGCAACACCACGGTGCAGGTGCTCAACGTGTCCCCGGCCTGTTTTCTGCGCCAGCGCTTCCAGGCCTTGCACAGCATCACGCTGTTTTCGGCCACGCTGGCCCCACCGGCCTACGCGGTGCAGCTGCTGGGCCTGCCGGACAACACCGCCTGGCTGGACGTGCCATCGGCCTTCCCGGCCGAGCACCTGTGTGTGCAGGTGGCCGAGGGCATCTCCACCCGCTATGCCGACCGCGCCCGCTCGCTGCAGCAACTGGCCACGGTGCTGGCCCGTCAATTCGACGCGCACCCTGGCAACTACCTGGCGTTCTTCAGCAGCTTCGACTACCTGGAGAAGGCCGCGTCGGCGCTGGCCAGCGCCCGCCCGGACATCCCGCAGTGGCGCCAGGCCCGGCGCATGAACTCGGGCGAGCGTGCCGCCTTCCTCGCGCAGTTCCAGCCCGACGGCCAGGGCATCGGCTTTGCCGTGCTGGGCGGGGTGTTTGCCGAAGGGGTGGACCTGCCGGGCACGCGGCTGATCGGCGCCTTCATCGCCACGCTGGGCCTGCCGCCGGTGTCGGTGACGCAGACACAGATGCAGGCCCGGCTGGACAAGCTCTACGGCCCCGGCCACGGATATGCCGATCTGGTGCCGGCGATGCAGCGCGTGGTGCAGGCCGGCGGCCGCGTCATCCGCACGCCGCAGGACCAGGGCTGGCTCTGGCTGCTGGACGACCGCTACCGCCGGCCGGAGGTGGCCGCATTGCTGCCGGCCGCCTGGGGCCTGGCGGACAGCGCGCGCTGAGCTCTCCGACCAACCCTGCGCAGGCCGGGGGCAGGCGGTGCGGCGCATCATCGCCGCATGTCCACCCCACACAGCACCACGCGCCGCCAGGCCATGGCCCTGCTGGCCGGCGTGGCAGCCCTGCCACGGCTGGCGGCTGCACAACCCGCGCCGTCGCTGCAAAAACCCATCCCGAGCAGCGGTGAGCTGCTGCCGGTGATCGGCCTGGGCAGCTGGATCACCTTCAACGTCGGCACCGACCCGGTGGGCCGCAACGCCAGCTTCCAGGTCGTGAAGGCGTTTTTTGAAGAAGGCGGGCGGCTGATCGACTCCAGCCCGATGTACGGCTCGTCCCAACCCGTGATCGGCGAGGCGCTGGCCCGGCTGCGGCACCCGGCGCCGCTGTTTTCGGCGGAGAAGGTGTGGGTGGGTGATGTCGCCCGTGGCGCGGCACAGATCGAGGCCTCGCGCACCTTCTGGGGCGTGCCGAAGTTCGATCTGCTGCAGGTGCACAACCTGCTGGCCTGGGAGCAGCACCTGCCGCGGCTGCTGGAGATGAAGGCCGCAGGGCGGCTGCGCTACGTGGGCATCACCACCAGCGAAGGCCGGCGCCATGCCGACATCGAGCGCGTGATGCGCCAGCAGCCCATCGACTTCGTGCAGCTCAGCTACAACCTGCTGGACCGCGAGGCGGAAGAGCGCCTGCTGCCGCTGGCCGCCGAGTGGGGCATTGCGGTGCTGGCCAACCGGCCCTTCCGCGAAGGGGCGCTGCTGCGCCAGCTGGCCCGGCACCCGCTGCCGGGCTGGGCGGCGGAGATCGGCTGCCGGCATTGGGCGCAGGTGGCGCTGAAGTTCGCCGTCAGCCACCCGGCCGTGACTTGCGCGATCCCGGCCACCAGCCGCGTGGAACACCTGCGCCAGAACATGGCCGCCGCACGGGGCCCCATGCCCGATGCCGCGCTTCGGCGGCGCATGGCCGCCGACGTCGCGACCTTGTGACCTGCACGCGCCGGGGTGGCCGATGAGCGAGTGGTGGACCTACCGGCCCAGCGATTTCCTGATGTTTTCGCCGCGGGTCTACGGCCGGCTGTTCGAGCTGGTGAACGAAGCCTGGTGGCCGCTGCACCTGCCGGTGCTGCCATTCGCCGTGCTGGGCGTGTGGGCCCTGGCGCGGGGCCGGGGCTGGCTGGCGCTGGGGGCAGGGCTCGGTGCAGCCTGGCTGTTCTGCGCCGTGGTTTTCGTGCACGGGCGTTACGTGCCCATCCAGTGGGCGGCGGCCTACCTGCTGCCGGTGCTGGGGGCGCTGGCCGCCTCGCTGCCGCTGCTGGGTGGGCAGGCCGAGCGGGCGCTGCGAACGGCCACGCCCCCACCGGTGCCGCGGCAGGCGCGTGGCCTGGCGCTGGCCTTGGCGCTGTGGGCCGTGCTGCTGCACCCGCTGCTGGCGCCGTTGGCGGGGCCCGGCTGGCGCCAGGCCGAGGTGCTGGGTTTCGCGCCCGACCCGACGGCCATCGCGACACTGGCACTGCTGCTGGCCATGCCCCGGCTGCCCACCCGCCCGTGGCGCGCCACCGTGTGGCTGGCCGCTGGCTGTGTGGGCACGTGGTGCCTGTTCAGCACCTTCATGCTGATGACGATGGAAGACGGGCGCGCCGCAGTGCTGGTGGTGGCGGTGGCCGTGTCGGCCTGCGGCGCGGTGGTCAGGCGCGTCAGTCCGCCGTGAAGCCCACGGCCTTGACGAGCGGGCCCCACTTGTCGAAGTCCGCCTTCAGCAGGGCCGAGAGCTCGGCCGGCGACGAGGACTTGGCCTCCAGGCCCATCAGCGCCATGCCGTCCACCGTCTCCTTGTCCGCCAGCGCAACACGCAGCGCGCCGTTGGCGCGCGCCACCACGTCGGCTGCGGCACCACCGGGCAGGAAGAAGCCGAACCACTCGCTGAACACCATGTCCTTGAAGCCTTGTTCGGCGAGCGTCGCGGTGGTCGGCGCAAACTTGCTCCGTGTGGCACCGCTGGCGGCGAGCAAACGCGCCTTGCCGGCGTTGACGTGCTGCGTGAACTCGCCCAGCGGGCCCGACACGGCCGGGATCTGGCCGCCGATCATGTCCAGGATGGCCGGCTGCGTGCCGCGGTAGGGCACGTGCTTCAGGTCGACGTTGCGCGCCTTGCCGATCAGCGCGCCCATGAAGTGCGGCATCGCGCCGGCCCCCGGCGAGCCGAAGTTGGCCTGCAACGGATTGGCCTTGCACCAGGCCAGGAACTCCTCGACGTTGCGCACCGACGCCGGCACCGAGGGCCCGACCGCGAGGCCGAATTCGAAGGTGCAGCCCAGGCTCACCGGGGTGACGTCGGCCACCGGGTCGTACGGCAGCTTCTTGTAGATGTGCGGGTAGATGCCCAGCATGGACATCGGCGTCTGCAGGATCACGCTGCCGTCGTTGGGCATCTGCTTCAGGCCCTGGATGGCGATCTGCCCGCCCGCGCCGGTGCGGTTCTCGACCACCGTGGACTTGGCGTACCCGGCCGGGATCTTGGCGGCCACGCGGCGGCAGATGGTGTCCGACGTGCCGCCCGGCGAGAAGCCGGTGACGATCTTCAGCGACTCGAACGGCGCGCTCTGGGCGTGCGCGCGGCGGCCGAGTGCCGCGAGCAGCGGGGCGAAGGCGGTGGTCTGCAGCAGCGTACGGCGGCGAATGGACATCGGGGTCTCCGGGAGGGATGGGGTGGTCGGGTGCCCGGGCAGCGCGGTGGCTGGCGGGCCC
This sequence comes from uncultured Rubrivivax sp., assembly GCA_964442175.1. GTDB lineage: Bacteria > Pseudomonadota > Gammaproteobacteria > Burkholderiales > Burkholderiaceae_C > Rubrivivax. The sequence continues at coordinate 4,614 of CAYTWU010000009.1, read as the reverse complement.
GCTAGCATCGGGCCAGGGGCGATACCTCGCCCAGACGGGTTAGCCCGCAGTCTTGATGCCAGGAGCATGTTCGGCCCTCTGGTGCCTTGTCTGCGCCAAGGACCCACACGTGCGTTTGGCTGAAGGTCGCTCGTCCTCGAATTGGAGTGAGAGATGCAGTTGCATCCAGAATCCGCACCCAGGCCGCTGTCCGGCATGGCACTCTTTGCCACTGGCGAATGGGTGGCCGCGGAGAACCACTTCCACAAGGTTCTCTTCAGGGCGTCCGCCGATGGGCTGCTCGCTCTCTGGCCCAGCGTGCGGTGGCCGATCACCTTTGAGAATCACCCGGAGGAGACGTTCGGCACACCCGTCGCGGTCGCCGCAGACCTCGACGGCAATGTCTATGCGGTCAACGGGTCCTCCGCTGTTTGCAAGATCTCGCCCGCTGGCGTGGCCCATTCGCTCGTTCATCACGGGAAGTGGTCAACAGTCCCTGGCCACGACATCCAACGCGGTGCGCCCTGTCTGGCTTCTGTCGTCGTCGATGGCGAGGGCACGGTCTTTCTGGCCGACGAACTCGGCTTGAAGGTCTATACCTTGACCCCGGACGGGCATGTCGACGTCTTGATCGACTTCAATGCCCCTGAGGTGCTGCGCGTGGTCAGCGGTGGCCTCGACGTCGTCACGACAGCTGCATTCATCCCCTCGGGCATGGCGCTTTCCGCCTGCGGAAGTCTGTACATCGCAGGCCGAGCGCAAACGCGGCATCGTCGGATCCACATCCGGGTGCTCAAGTGTTCGATGGATGGCAACCGCGAGTTGATCGCCATCGAAGACGATGCGCACGACATCTGGGATGCCAGCAGCCGGGTCCCAGGCGAGCCTTCGGATTGGCCCCAATTCATCTCGCCGCACCCGCTGCATCCACGGCTGAGCTATCCCGTTGCACTGGCCGTTGATCGTCAGAACAACCTGTTCGTGGCGGACTATGCGAAGAACCTGATACGCCAAGTGAGCCCGTCTGGTTCTGTCACTCGATTGGCCGGTTCAGGGCGCTTTGAACTTGGCGATGGCTGCGGCACATCGGCCAGCTTCCGGCAACCGCGTGGGCTGGCAGTTGATGCGGCCGGCTTGTTGCAGGTCCAGGATCCCGACCCTCATGTGATCAGACGGGTGTCGCCGGAGGGTGTGGTCACGACGCTGCGACTGCAGGAGGCCAAGGCCAGCTTCCATCAGCCCATGGGGGTGGCCGTGGGTCCAGACGGGGTGGTCTACGTGGCCGATGCGTTCAACCACAGGGTCTGCAAGATCACGCCCGGTGGCACCACGATCACGCTGGCACGAACCGGTGCCCCGATCGACAACGGTCCGCCGGGCAGCCTGGCCGATTTCGGTGCGCCTTGTGCCTTGACGGTGGACACCCGGGGCCATGTCTATGTCTGCGGCAAACACCTGTACCGGATTTCGCCAGACGGCGTCGTGCGTGTTCATGCAGGCCGCATCAGCGGCCCAGGCAACGACGTGGCGACCGAGCCCTGCGATGGGGCGGCCGAGGAGGCGAGTTTCCGCAACGTCAGGGGGATGGACATTGACCGCGAGGGGAACATCTACCTCACCGACGCAGGGCCTGCCGGCCTGGTTCGGGCCGTGTCCCGCCTGGGCAGGGTGACCACACTGGCCACGCTGGAGGGGGCTTGTTTCATGGGTCTGGCGCTGGGTGCAGACGGCTGCATCTATGTTTCCTCGGTCCGCGGCGAGGTGTATCGCCTTTCGCCAGGTGATCACCCCAGTTTCACGCTGGACCATGTCTTTGCGAGCTACAGCGCCTTTGGTCTGGCTGCGGATGCGCATGGCGCCGTGTACCTGGCGCTGACTCACCCGGGCAAGGTCATGGTGCGCAGCCCGGCCGGCAACTGGGACGACCTGGCAGGTGCTGGCATCTCGGGAGCTGCGGATGGTCAGTCCGACCAAGCTCGGTTCTCGAGCCCAGTGGATGTTGCGGTGGACATGAATGGCACGGTGTACGTGGCCGACAGCGCGAACAACCTCGTCAGAAAGATCAACAGAGACGGGTGGGTCTCGACCTTGGCCGGCTCTGGGATCCGGGGTGCCGCGGACACACCTGTGCGATGAGCAGCTTGTAGGCGACATGAGAGCAAGCCATGGCTGGCAGCCGCGTGGCCGCCAGCCTCACTTCTCCGCCACCGCCTCCACCTGGATCCGCAGATCGACGTTCATCTTGAACCCGTAGTCCTTGCCCGCGCTGAGGCCGAACTCGTCGCGGTTGAAGCTGCCGCTGGCGTCGGCACCGCAATAGTCGCGCTTGAGCATGGGGTGCGGGATGCACTTCAGCGAGTGCACGGTCAGTGTCAGCGGGCGGCTCACGCCGCGCATCGTGAGTTCGCCCACCAACTGCGTCGGCACGCCGTTCACGGGGTTCTGCAGCGTGCCCCTGAACACGGCGCGGGGGTGTTTCTTCACGTCGAAGAAGTCCTTGCCGCGGGCCCAGGTGGCCAGGGCGTCCATGCCGAAGTCGATGCTGGCCAGTTCGGTGGTCACTTCGACGCTGCCGGTGCCGGCGGCCTTGTCGTAGAGCACCCGGCCGCTGCTCTTGTTGAGCTTGCCGCGCCAGATGGAAATGCCCAGGTGGTCGGCCTCGAAGCTCGGGAAGGTGTGTGTCGGGTCGATCAGGTAAGCCGTGGGGGCGGCATGGGTGGCCGTTGTGGCCAAGGCGAAGATGGCGGCCGACAGGGGTGCCGTGAAGTTCAAACGATTCCTCATGGGTGGGTCCAGTGGGTTGGTGCAGGCACGACGCCCGAAGCATCGCCGATTCGACACGGGCGGGTTGTCAATCTACCCCGGCCTCGTCACCGAGCGACTGCGCCGTCCCGAGGGCAGCGGGTGGCAACACCGCCGCGCCGCGCGCCATCCAGGTCTGCAGGTCTTGTGTCAGCGCCCGCAGCCGGGCCGAGAGGTGGCGCGCGATGTTGGCGTGCAGTTTGGCTGCCAGCACCGGGTGCCTGGCCTGCAACGCCTCCAGCGCCAGCACCGTCAGCCGCAGGGCGTGCACCGGGCTTTCTGCGTGGGCGTCGGCCGAGCGTGTGCCACGGGCCAGCACCGCCATCTCGCCGAGCAGCGTGCCAGGCCCGAAACACACCAGCCGCCGGCCACCGCCGGGCAGGAACACACCGATGTTGCCCTGCAGGCTCACCAGCAGCGCATCGGCGGTGTCGCCGGCGCGGAAGATGACCTCGCCGCGCGCATAGGCCACCGGCTGCAGCGCGGCGGCCAGCAGGGCCAGCTCGGAGCTGTCCAGCCCGTGCGCCAGCAGCGTGTCGCCCAGGGCCACCCGGGCGACGGGCAAGGTCGGCAGGGGCAGGCTGGCGAGCAGGTGCTCCTCGGCCTGCTCTAACGCGGTGTCGGTGTCCGGGGCCCAGGCCAGCGCGGGCAGGCCGGACGACTGCGCGATGGCGTCGACCACGTGGCGGCGCGGGTCGCCTGCCGGCCACTCGGCGGCCAGCAGGTGGCGGCCCTGGCGGGCCCAGCCGCTGGCCGTCTCCAGCAGGATGCGCGCGCCGGTGGCGTCGATCTCGCTCACGCCGTACAGGTCCAGCACAACAGTGTGGATGTCGGACGGCTGCTGGGCCAGGCCATCGCGCAGCGCATCGGCCGTGCCGAAGAACAGCGCGCCCTGCAGCTCCAGCACCTGGATGCGGTGGGCCTGGTCCTTCAACACCGCGTCGAGTTGCGGGCTGCGCACCTTGAGCGACCGGCGCTGCAGCCCGCTGTGCTGGCTGCGCACCACGGGCCGCATGTTGGCGCGCACGAACAGCAGCACCGCAAAGGCCGCGCCCACCGCCACGGCGGCGGCCAGGCCCAGCACCAGGCTGGTCAGCGTGACGCCGGCGGCCACGGCCCAGTTGTCGCGCAGCACCCGGCGCTGATCGGGTGTCAGCGATTCGCCGCCGGTCTTGCCGCGCAGCAGCGAGAGCGGCAGCCGCAGCAGCCAGGGGTCCACCGACTGCAGGCCTTGTTGCAGCAGCAGCGCGCCGATGGCACTGAGTGGCAACACACCCAGCCAGCCCGGCACGAGCAGCAACCACAGCCCCAGCGCCACGGCGTAGCCCAGCGTGGCATGGCGCTGGCCGGGCGTGGCGCGCAGCAGCGCCAGCGAGCGCTGGGCCGAGGGCGAGGCCGGCATGCTGCACACCGCGCCCGCCAGCAGCGTGGCCAGGCCCTGCGCGCGCAGCACGCGGTTGGCGTCGCGGCGGGGCTGAACCGGGTCGCTCTGGCCATCCACCAGCGAGCAGCCGAGCAAGGTGTCCAGCGCACCCAGCGCGGCCAATGTCGCGGCATACAAGGCCAGTGGTCCCAGCAGCACGGGCGGCAGCCAGCCGCCCGCCGGCCAGGCCCCGGGCGATGTGAACCAGGGCAGCAGCAGCTGCGGCACGCCCGCGGTGGCGCCGGGCGCGGCCCAGGCGGGCAGGGTGGTGCTGAAGGCCTGCAGGATGAACTGCACCGCCGTGCCCGCCGCCAGACCGCACAGCAGCGGCGCGGCCTGGCCCAGGCTGGCCACCCGGGTGCGGCCCAGGCCCAGCCGGGCTGCGGCCCCCGCCGCCAGCAGCGTCACCG